>DUKP01000085.1 GCA_013329295.1 Candidatus Poseidoniaceae archaeon | reverse complement strand
TCAGATATTGAGAAAGATATTGATCTATCTCAACCAACCCAGCCAGTTAGTACGGCGAATGCTCGAAAATTACGTCATAGTCAAGATGGTAATTTATGGAAGATTGGGATGCCGGATTTTATCGAAATTTGCCCCAAAATAACCGGAGCAAGATGGCGATTGGCCAATTCACAAATCAATAAGGGCAAGATTACTTTGTATAATGAGCAACAGTATTCATCATCAGCGAAGTTAGCAAGATTACTTCGAGAACGCATCAAGCAACACATCGAGCAAGAAGCATTACAAAAAATGCAGAATATCGATATGGATTTAGCGTTAAGATTGGCAGAACCAGTTGGAATGGTTAGAAATTTATTGGCTAGTAAAGCAAGCGAAGCCATAACATTAGTCGGTGCAGAAGAATCAGATTGGCCGCCATGCATGAGAAAAATTATTGCTGATTTGGCTAATGGAGTAAATGTAAACCATTTTGGTAGAGTATTTTTAGCATCGATTTCCGCAACACTAGCATTGCCAGAAGAGTCATGTATTGGATTTTTTAGAGGGGCACCAGATTTCAACGAATCCACCACTACATACCAAGTAAAACATGTCTACAGTGGAGAATATACTCCCGCATCGTGTGGAAAACTCAAAGTCAATCACAACTGTCCAGTTTTACCAGGCGATGACAGATTGTGTGATATTTCATGGATGGATCACCCATTAAAATATATTCGAGCAACCCAACGCTGGAAAGCAAAAAACCAACAGGTAGAAGCAAATATTCGCCAAGATGATGTGCCCTTGGGCAATGAAAATCAAGAGAGTAATGAATTAGAAAAATCACCTGAGAAATCATCCGATGAATGAATAATTCGCGCGAAGGATTTGAAATGTAGGACATACTAGCATATACAACCAACGGTGCTTATTATGACCAGAACTCTAGTTTTGACCGTAGACCGAGATAACGATCTCGGGATTAAAACGGCAATTAGAGGCCCTGTAGTAGGTCGCAGGCAAGTGCTTACTGCCGCGTTGAAACTTGGTATTGCAGATCCAGAAGAAAGTGATACCAATGCGATTTTAGGCGCTCTTTCTCAACACGATAATCTATCAGAATCACTTGGCGATGACGATGAAGTTGAGATTGCAATTCTTACTGGCGATGAGAAAGTTGGCATAAGGTCCGACCGTGCAATTGCAGCCCAATTAGAAGAAATTGTTACAACCTTTCAACCAGATAAAGCAATCTTGGTCACCGATGGCGCAGAAGATGAATCTGTTTTACCAATTATACAATCACAGGTAAGAATAGACCATGTCGAGAAAATAATCGTCAAACAATCAAAAGGTATCGAAGGCACGTATTATTACATTGTCAAGGCGCTTGAAGACCCTAAGTGGCGAGCAAAAATCATGATTCCATTTGGGTTGGTATTAGCAATCTTAGGATTAGGAATTATGTTGCCAGCAGAAATAGGTGGCATAGTTATTGGAGCATTACCATTGGTTACTGGGTTGTATATATTTAGTAAAGGTGCAGGAATTGAGACCACTGTTAATCGAGTAATTCAAGAAATGAGAGACAACGCTGATGCAGCCATGTTCTCGTCTTTGCTGTGGACAGCAACTGTATTTAGTGCAATATTTGCAGTTGCAGAAGGCTATCAAGAATATACTCTATTGGTTGCCGATAGCAGCACCTCAGTACTTTGGTTGGAAGTAACTCACGCAGCATTGGCATGGATTGTTATTGCATTCTTGACTTCGACTGCAGGATTCATGTTTCTTAGACTTAGAAGAGGTTCGTTCTCTGGGCGTTTAATCGTACTCAGTATTTTTGGTATGGTAGTATACTCTTTTGTTGACTCAGCTTTACAAATCTCTACCAATGTGCTAAATGGCCAATCATACGAGTTTAGTGTCGATCAAATTCTTGCTGACTTATTCTATCCAATTATATGGGTTGTAGTGCTTTGGATGGCAACTACGATAAAGAACTCATTACAAGCCAAACAGGCCCAATCTGAGAGATATTGGGGAATTTGATTAGAGAATAAATCTCGGCAAATGTTTGGCCATTGTGTTATATCCAACAACGCCAACCAATACCCCATCAGAATTTACAACCGCAATTTGATTGAGGTCATGAGTTAGCATTAATGCTCCCGCTTTTAGTAGAGGAGTATTTGTTTTTACTGTTAGAGGAGGCAGATTGATCAATTGCTTTGCAGACACACTTAACATCCATGCAACAGAACGCTCAACATTTTTCTTTGCTACGATTTTTAACATATCAACAGCATGGATTCTACCCATTGGTACACCTTCTTTATTGACCACGAACACATGGTCCCAATCGTTTTGGGTTAAATCGTCCAAAACATCAGCCATTGTATCGCTACCAAAAACCCAATTAGCATTTGTCATAGTTTCTCTACAAGTGATATTGCGAACGAGTTTAGATCGCTCTTGCGGAGATAAATTTTCTTGTTTATTGCGCGAAGATTTTTTCATTTTAGATCTACTCATCCTTGGGTCCCTCAAACCAACGCCGAACCCTGTTATTTTTCAAGTCTTGCAATATATATATCATATTTTAGCCGGCTTTTTTTGGCAAGACACGATAATCAAACAATCTAAACTATCTAAAACGGTTTAGATTTGGCAAAACCATGACGATTATTTCGCCAGACGAGTATACTTTGCTGATGAGCCTGTCCGGTAATGAGCAGAATTTACAGGCGGCAAATATTGGCAAAAAGTACGGCCTTGGTGCTGGGCAAATTTTGAACATGTTACCTAATCAAGCCAAATCATCAGCATCACAATCAAGTGAAATAGTCAACAATAACCAATCTATTGTTGACACAAATATTCCCGTTCAAAACCGTCACCGTTTCGAATATGACCCAAGTCCCGATGCATCAGAGAGGCGACAACAAGTTAGTCAAGCGATAAATTGTCCAAGTTGCGGAGCAGCGCTCGGAATTCCCGCAATTAGGCCAATAAAGGTGACCTGTCCGCAATGCCTTGAAGAGCATACATTTCTATCATGAGCGGCGCTTTGAAGAACATTGACTAGTAGGGATGATTATGGAGAAAATGAATGCTACAT
>DUKP01000058.1 GCA_013329295.1 Candidatus Poseidoniaceae archaeon | reverse complement strand
CCATTACGCCACTCGACCAATAAACTCATACTTATCGAATCATTCAATAAGCAGTATAATGTTTGACATGACTAAAACAAAAAAACTTAGTTTTCTAAACAAAACAAATTAATCCGTTACTCCTCTTCAGAAGCATTACTTCTAGTCTCAGAGATTTTTTCTAAACTTGGTAGTGAATCCAACCACTCTTTTGATTCAACATTGTACATTTTCCGACGAATATTTGCACGTTGGTCTTCAGGAGACCATTTCAGCGGTGCTGCAGCATTTGCAGTATCATCACAGTACTGGCAATCACGTTGCAAAGTCCATGCTTTACACTTACTACAATGTTGCAATAATTGTCTTGCCATGATATTGCCTAACAGTTATCGTTTATGATTAAGTCGGTATTAATCTCTATAACTAGTCGCTTGTCCACCATTTTCTTCCATGACACTAACGATTAATTTTGTAACTTCAATCCACAAATCTTCTGCGGTTTTGAAATCTGGTGCTTTCAAAACAATCCTGTATTCAGGCGCCCCATCATAAAAACACATTACAGAAACTTCGTCTTTTTCAGAAGTATACTCTTCAGCAGATAATAGTGCGCTTCTAATTACTTCTACACCATTTTCAACATTAATCGATAGATTCAAACTACCTTTAATCTCAACAAATGGAGGGATGATATTTTCTATTGCCATCTCAACAAATTCAGAAATCCAATCCCCTTCGAAACCAGCATCAATTATTGATGATTCATTCATTGCAGCTTCTTCAAATGAAGAGTATAAGGTTCCGAAAGCAGAGGCTAAATCTTCACCGGTTGAATCTCTTTCAGATTCACTCCAACCAACCTTTTCTCCAAGTACTTTCAATAATTGTAATGATCTTTGCTCATTCTTCCATTCTTGTAGTCTATCTCTGCGTCTTTCTTCAGATACGGACTTAAGTGACAATTCAATCGAAGAACCATCTTTCTTGGTACGCATTACTTTACATATCAATCTTTGACCATCACGAACAAATGCTCTGATATTCTTTACCCATCCACTGGCAATTTCACCTATGAATATGAATCCTTCAATACCAGGATACTCATCAAAGTCTACGTATACTCCATTTTGCTTAACATTCTTGACGGTTACTACAACAAGTTCCCCTTCCTGCGGGGTGTTAACTTGTTCACTCATGGAGGCTCAGCCTCCTCATTCCATAGCTTCGACCATTCTGCAGCCGACAAGTTTTGCATTTCCACCAGATGGTGCTGTCAAAGTAGCTCCACAAACAGAGCAAGAAATAATTGTAGTAGCTCTAGAAAAAATCACAGACTCAGATCCGCAGTCTTTGCAAGTTACTTTGATAAAATTTCCAGCCATTTAATCACCTCATTTGTCAACTAATTCGAATTTCTTAGCTCTTTGACATGGAGCATAATGTGCCTTTCCAGTCTCTGTGCATCTAAATAGGATATTTACTCTCTTGGTTGGCTTTTCTCTGCCATCTGGCTTAGGACGTGGGAAACCTCTGTAACCAGCCATTACTCTTCGGAATCTTCTTTGACCCCACTTAAGTTCAGAAGCACGCTTTTTCTTAACGCGCTCCACTGTGTGCATGGTATGCTTACCAGCCGAGGGGCTGTATCGCTTGATTTGACGAGGCATCTTGACCATGGTACCACCTTGAGCATTCGACCCACTAAGGTCGGGTATTTAGAAACTCCGTATATCTTTGAATTAGAAAACAGATGACTGAACCTTAAATTTAGGGATGAAATAATTAATCCGCTGGTATTCCAAAGACCATGGATGAAATAGTTGAGGCGGCTTTACTTTTCTGGCTGCCCTTCGCTTTCATACCATTTGGTCTTTGGTTGTCACAAGTAAAATCTTCGATTATGTCGAGCAGAATTGGCTATCTAATCGCGTTATGTGGCGTAGTTTTTGTTTTAGCTAGTCCATGGACAGTTCCTAAATCACCATCAAGTGCTGTAGGTCACTTATTGGGTTTTATCGCAGGTCCAACAATAATGATTTTAATTGGATTATTTAAGATTGCATACTCTGGCAATGTACCTGTTGGCAGACTTAGTATCAATGACAGAAATTTTGGCTTATTGTTATTTTTTATGGGCATCATTTGGTTTTCATTAATGCATTGGTGGGAAATTACTCCTGTAATGAGTTCAGGTGAAGTTAATCGATATTGGCTCATATTCTTACCAAATTTGTTGATTTCTCTAACTTGTTTATCATTGGCAGGAGGCTTGGCAATGTTGTCATTTGGCGATTCTCGAACAAGTGAATCAAAATATCTATTTGGCACATCATTGGTTTCATTTGTATTTTTAATCTGTGCAATGAATTTAGATTCATCAAACATAGATGCAGTTGGATTTAGAGAATATGTCTGGCTGTCGGTCGCTGACTTAATCGGTATTGTTATCGGTTCAATGTTAGCGATAATTTGCTTTGCTTCTGTGATTTTTGTCTATGAAAGTACTTTACCTAAACCAAAATCAATAGATGCTCCAACTAATGAAGAATTATCAAAAATCTCACAAGTAATACTCGACAATCTTGGAGGTGAAGAATAATGGTTGAAAACAACAAACCATCAGCTAAGGTTGTTTTAATCGGATTGCTATTTCCGGTCATATTGATCATTGCTCTTGATTATACTGTTAATGGTGAAATTCCAGGTTTTGGAATTGATGATTTAAATCCAAGAATTGCTAATTCAGTATTGACTTCATTCATTTTAGTATCAACATTTTTGCTCGGTAATATGTTCTTTTATGGTGAATCAAGAAAGCGTCCTTTAGCACCTATTTTTGGTATGATAATCGCATTATTGATAGGCGTTTTTGCAACGATATTTTTTATTAATCAAGGCCCAATGTTGTTGGAGGGCAATGGATCAGTACGTGCTCAGTTAGTTTACAACATTGGGCATACAATAGTATCTATCTTGGCCTTGACTCTGTCTCTAATTATTACTCTTGGAATATTGTTCTCTACAATTACTCACTCGTCCTCAAAAATCTCCAATGCATCTTTTATTGAAGAAGAATAATTAATTCTTATTTCCGTTTATTTCATAAAGGATTGGTAGGTGGGCGAAACGCTGAGGTGAGTTTATGTCAAAAGGTACTCCATCAATGGGTCGTCGTCAAAAGACTACACATATTAGATGTAGAAGGTGTGGAAGAAATGCTTACCATAAGCAAAAAGGCGTCTGTGCAGCATGTGGCTATGGAGCAACAGCAAAGATGAGAAAGTATAGCTGGTCTAAGAAAACCCATCGTCCTAAGGCTTAATTCCCACAATTAGTAACAACGAAACTTTAGCAAACAATCATTTGCTAATTGAAATGTGGTGATACTGTGTGCGGCATTGTTGGCGTTGTTGGTCGAAAAGGTAGTCATGTAAATCAATTGATTTACGATGGTTTGACTGTTTTACAACATCGTGGTCAAGATGCAGCAGGTATAATGACTGAATTTGAGGGCCAGTTTAGGCTCAGGAAATCTAATGGACTAGTACCAAATATATTCTATACTCGTCACATGCAGAGGCTGCAAGGACACATTGGAATAGGTCATGTAAGGTATCCAACTGCTGGGACATCTTCCAAGGCCGAATCACAGCCATTTTTCGTTAATTCCCCATATGGTCTGTCAATTGCTCATAATGGGAATCTTACCAATGCGGCAGAATTGAGGAAAATTCTTCGCGATAAATATTTCAGACATATGAATACAAAAAGCGATTCAGAAATATTGCTCAATATACTTGCAGTGGAATTGACAAAGTATTCTTCTGACCTGTCAATTGAAGGCGATCCACATCTTGACATAGAAACCGTATTCAATGCTATTTCTGCATTGAATAAATACGTCAAAGGAGGATATGCTTGCGTTTCAATGATATCTGAATATGGGCTCTTGGCTTTTCGTGACCCCAATGGAATTAGGCCTCTGATATTTGGTAAGCGTGAATCGGAAGAAGGTACAGAATGGATTGTTGGCAGTGAATCTGTAGCGATTACAGCACTTGGCTTTGAAGTTGAGAGAGATTTGGAGCCTGGAGAAGCGATATTTATCTCTTCATCTGGACATTTGTTTTCGAGAATCTGTGCTGAAAAAACAAGCCGTAACCCATGCATCTTCGAATATGTTTACTTCGCTAGACCAGATTCAGTAATCGATGGTATCTCAGTTTACGAAGCAAGGTTAAATCAAGGTAAAATTTTAGCTCAAAGGATAGTTGAGGATTGGCCTGATCATGATATTGATGCTGTTATTCCGATTCCAGATTCAGGAAGAATTGCAGCATTGCAGATGGCTAACTCACTTGGAGTACCATATCGTGAAGGATTTGTTAAGAATCGATATGTTGGAAGGACATTTATTATGCCGGGACAAGAGTTACGGGAAAAATCTGTACGAAGAAAATTAAACACCATAGTGAATGAATTCAAAGGAAAGAATGTATTATTGGTTGATGATTCTATAGTTCGAGGCACTACAAGTAAACAAATTATAGAAATGGCAAGAGAATCCGGAGCATCAAAGGTATATTTTGCCTCTGCAGCACCTCCAGTAAGATTCCCAAATGTTTACGGAATAGATATGCCTGCTACATCAGAGTTTGTTGCTAATGGTAGAACTATTGAGGAAATTAATAATCACATAAAGTCAGATAAGTTATTTTATCAAACGCTTGAAGATTTACAAATGTCAACACATAACGCCAATTCAAGTGATATTGTATTTGATTCAAGTTGTTTTAATGGAGAATATGTTACTGGCGATGTATCAGAAGAATATCTTGCAAGATTGCATGAACAACGAAATGATGGTGCAAAAATATCTTTTGATGACGACGACCAAATCTTAGATATTCATAATGATTCAAATTGATGTGAATTTAATGGTTAATAGTAAGTGGATACTTCGTTTCGGAGAATTAGGTCTAAAATCAAAAACTGTTCGAGGTTCATTTCAAAGAGCACTATTGAATAACATGCTTGAGCAAGCAAGAATAGCAAAAATAGAGTTGATTGTTGATAAGCAGCGCAGCCAATTCCATGTATATTCTAATTCAGATAAAGATGCAGTAGAAAACTTACTTTGTCACGTTCTCGGTATAGTTGCAATTGATCGAGTTGAGAAACTGGACTGTGATTATAGTTCAAAATCTATTGCCAAAAGTGTACTGGATAATTCTCCAAATTTTGGTACTAAGCGGACCTTTGGAGTTAGGGTAAAACGTATGTACAAATTTGGTGATATCAGTTCTAAAGATTATGAAATAGAAATTGGTAGTGAAATGATAGCCTTAGATAACAATTTATCAGTTAATCTATCCAGTCCAGATGAATGGATAAGGATAATTGTCGATTCTAATGGAGTTTCACGAATAGTTGACAGAATTGAAACAACTGCAGGTTTGCCTACAGGGGTACAAGGAGATGTTATTGTTAATTTAGTTGATGAGAAAACAATGTTGGAATCTTTTTTGGTAATGAGAAGAGGAGTTAGGCTGATTCCAGTTCTAGATTCTAAAGAAATCTATATTAAAAAATTAGCAAGATATGATCCGTTTATTGGGCAAAGAACCATGGAAAGAGACCGACATAAATTTAGCCCTAAAAGGCCAGCTTGGGGTGTTATTGGTCTTAGCATAGAAGATGCTGAACCATTTATTGGTAAACGAGATGATGCGGTAAAAACTACGCCTCTATCAACTCTATCGCCTTTAGATGGGTGGGATGATGATGAAATAAACGCTTTAAGGCTGCATTTTGAAGATCCTCAAACACATGGTATTAACCTAAATGTTACAAATTGGATAAACAATCATTGAGTAGTGACATTAATCATGTCTAAGCAGGTGGAAATGTCATGCTAACTCATGAGGTAAGTGTTGCTTTCAGGCCTCAAACAACAGTTAGTTCCTTGGCAGTTTCAAAAGATGGTAATTTTCTTGCATGGTCTGAAAAAAATGGCTTAATAAATCTCTCAATCGACGGTAATAAGCCTAATTACACCTCTATAGAAGGTGATGCTAAAGGGTTATTCTTTCAAAATATTAATTTGATTATAGGTGATGATAATTTTGGCCTAAAATGCCTCGATAAGCAGTGTGAATTGATTTGGGAATGTGAAATACCAGGCGGCATATCACTGATTGAAAAGTGTCAAGATTTCATAGCAGTAGTAGATAATCTAGGTAGATTATCAATAGTTAGTTATAATGGAAAAATAACCAATAATAATCTTGAATTTACTTCAATAATTAAATTACTATCATCAAAAAATTGCGTAATAATTGTTCAAGAAGATGGTTCAGTATACTGTTTTGATGGGCAACAAGTAATTTGGAATAGACCCTCTCGTGGCGAAGTCGGTGAAGCAATAACCGCAGTAGGAATTGATTCTTTCGAGAATTTAATCATCGGTAGAGAGGGTTATGCCTTGGTTCCTGGAGATGAGGAAGCATTAGAAATAGAGGTTTGGGATGTATATCACAATGAACTAATTCTACGTGATGAAATAAAAAATAGATTGATTGTAACAGTTTCTAATTCAATAGATACATATCTTGGTTTTGATGATGGAGCAATCCATTCATTAGAACGATTGGATGATGGTAAATACAATTTATCGGATAAAATATTTGATTGTAAATATCCAGTTAAGACTCTAAATATTGCTAATGATTGTGTAGTTGCTGGATCTTGGTTCTATCTTCATGGAATTACAATGAGTGGTGATAATTGGATGGTTGAACACCAAGGAATTATACAATATTCAGCTTATTGTATTGCGAAAAATACATTCTATTTTGCTGGTGATGATCAAAATGATTACACTGGTATTGAACCAATAGGAGTGATTGATTTATCATCAAAGTTATTGGAAAGGGATAAGTCTGAATTAACCTTATGGTTTGAATTATCAGAACAGAATAATAAATTAAGTGCTGAAGAAATTTATTCAGATGACGATAAACTAGAGTCGCTAATTTCGATTGAAGAACAATCGCAATTGAAGTTTCACGATGATGATTTGAACAATTTATTAACAGCCTTAGAAGGAGATGACGAGCAATTACTTGAGGACGTAGATAAAGAAAAATTAGTTGGAGATAATTTGTTAGAAGAATTGTTAGATGAAGTAAAAATAACAGATTTACCGATAGCTAATGCAGGAGATGATTGTGTCTATGATTGTGGGGATGAAAATCATTCAATTATTGTTCTTGATAGTAGTAACACATCTGGAGATAAGAGTAAGATTGTAAGTTATTCTTGGATTGATGATTCAGGTAAAGAGATCTCCAATCTTCCAAAACTTAGAGTTAAATTAGCCAGAGGGAAATATCGTTTTGAGCTTAGAATAATCGATAATGATGGTAATTCAACTTTGGATTCAATACAAGTGGAAGTGATTTAAAATGAAAAAAGATAATCTGTGGATAGAGTCATTTGTCGTCGGCGCATTATCAATGAGATGTTCAGTAATAACTGATTTGTCAAGCGGAGATACTGTGATTATTGATGGGGGAGCAGAATCATCTCGACTTATTGATTGGATTAACGATTTTAGGGGACAAGGACCTGACTGGTCTAACGGTCCTAAAAATCATGAAGAATTATCCAAATACGGACTTTCTAATCGTAATGTAATAGCTTTAGTAAATACTCATGCTCATTTTGACCACTCAGGAGAAATACCCTTTTTGCTTAATGAATATGATGTAAGTTGGTACTTACATAAAGATGATTTTTATTTGCAAAGCATTGTTCAATTATCTGCTAGAAGATGGGGTTTTGAGTTGCCAGAACCGGCAATTGCAGACGAGTTGTTACACGATGAAATGGAATTGAAATTAGGTTCATTTACATTCAAAATACTTCATACACCAGGTCATACTCTTGGAGGTTGTTGCATTTTGTTAGATGTTGAAGATGACGTCAGCCATATTTTCGTAGGCGATACATTGTTTGCAGGTTCTGTTGGCAGAACCGATTTACCTAATTCGGGTGGTGATTTTGAATTACTTGCTAATTCAATAATTACAAAATTATGGCCACTAGA
>DUKP01000224.1:3242-6533 GCA_013329295.1 Candidatus Poseidoniaceae archaeon | reverse complement strand
AACTACCACATCTTCCTCATAATGATGAACTACTTCTACCACTTCATCTCCAGTAGAATATATCTCATCCATATTAGCCTCAGAAGCAGATATTCGCCATTCTTCTGGGATTTCATCTAAACTATCATCAGGTACATCAAAATCTGAAGGCAGAGTATCAGTGACAGATGATGGCGTTATTGTTTCAGTCTGCTTTGACAAAGGTTGAATTCTAATTGGATTGTTTCGCTTAATTACAACTTCAGCCATTTGCTCTTCAGGTTCGAAATTCAAAGATGTTTCACTAGACTCTCTTTGAGGAATAGAATCTAATTGCTCATCTGACACATGAGTTTGTTCATCATCGATTACTGACCTTTGGTTTGATTCATTATCAAATGGTATTCCATCAGCATGACTCCCGATGCCAAAAGGCAACCTTGAAACTTGAAAATTTGACTCTCCAGAAAAGCCAAACGGCAGACTACTTCGACTATTTGGCTCAAGAGATGAGAAGTGGGTAGAGTCATTTTCTTCATTAGAAGAACCTTCGAGATCATGCCATGATTCTGCTGCATCATCTAATCCTGGAATTTCTTTGGGGAGATCTTCACTTTGTGAATCAGTAGCCGACAAATCCTTGAGGTTTTGACTACCACATGCTGGACATGAGATTGCATTTAGAGATAACAAACCACAAATGCTACACTCAAACATGACCTGACCAATTTACACCAATACCACATTGCCTTTCAAGTGTACGCTCAAAAGGTTGCTAATTTGTCTATTCGGACTCAGATGCGCCTGATACAACACCCTTTACTTTGCTTAATTTGGTACCAGCCAAATCTTTGAGTTCTTCTAAATCATGGTCAACCAATGAGTCTGCTAAATTTTTACCTTTAGAACGACCTCTGTAAACTTGGTAGATTATCCCAACCATAGTGATTGCGACTAGAGCAAGTTTCCACATCGCTCCACCACCGCCAACAGAGTAGACAAGTACCATGTAAAGAGATACAATAGCAGTAGTTAACAACATCATTGGGAACCCAGCCTTGAAAAATTCATTGAAAGATACTGGATAGCCTGCTTCTTCAGACATTCCTGCCATTACTACATTCGCTGATGCACCGATTAGTGTACCATTACCTCCTAAACAAGCGCCAAATGCTAGTGCCCAAATTAGTGGACCCAATTCAACATTTGCTCCTTGAGAAATTTGTAGAACTATCGGAATCATGGTAGCAGTATAAGGAATATTATCGATGAAAGCTGATGCTATTGCTGAAACCCACAGCAGAATAAGCATAGCAGCAGTTAGACGAATAATTCCATCATCCCCTTGAGGGAACCACACAATTGCTCGCTCAACATATTCGCCAATGAAATTGATAACGCCCATGTATTGCAATGAGTGCACTAAGACAAATAATCCAGCAAAGAACAATAGTGTAGTCCATTCAACTTCTTCTAATGGTTCTTCTAGTTCATGCCTATTAGTCGCAAGCAGCATAAGTACAGCTCCACCTAGAGCAATCCATGATACAGGCATATGAGTTATTGGATGCAAAAAGAATCCAAGAATAACTAAACCAAGAATAAAACCACTTGTAGTTAACATCTTATGATCTCTAATGCCATATTTGGATTCTAGTTCTGCAACATCACGTATCCTCTTGCCAGAGAATTCATCTTTGTACATCCATTTTAGAAGCATGAATGCAGGAACTACTGTCATCAAAATACCAGGTGCCATTTCAATTATGAAATCATTAAAGTTTACACCTTCACTAGCCAAATCAGCATACTTTCCACCTTCAGCTCTCTCGATTGCATCAGGAGATAATCCTGAACCAATCATGATATTTGGCGGGTCACCAATCATAGTTGCAGCACCACCAATATTAGAGAATAACACTTCAGCAATCAGTAATGGAACTGGTTGCAAATCCAATACCTTAGCCAGTTGTATGGTTACTGGAGTAAGTAACAGAATTGTCGTAACATTATCTAAAAATGCTGATAGAACTGCAGTAACGATACACAAAATTACTACAAGAGCCCATATCGAACCTTCGCTTCTTTTGTATGCTTCGACAGCAAACCATTCGAAAACTCCAGTGTGAGAAATTACTCCAACCATAACCATCATTCCGAGTAACAGACCAATTGTTTCCCAATCAATCATAGTAGTAACGGCTTTCAAACTCAATGCAGGTTCGTTGGTAAAGTAATTCAAAGCAATGACTGCAATCAATCCTCCAGTTGCTGCTGCAAGAGTTCTGTGAACGGTTTCAAAGATAATTAGAATATATACAAAAATTAAGATTGCAAGGCCAACTCCTATTGCAGTATTTTCCATTCCATCTTTGATGCTCAACTCAATATGAACATCAGTACCACCTGAACCTGCAGCACTGGTATGACCAATTATTGACAAACAACCAACAACTAAAAGCAGTGCAAATGCTATCCTTTTTGAACGGCTATTTTTATCCACTAAGTTGAACATAATTCATCCCTTAACCCAAGCCACCTGAAACGAATCTTTGAGCATTGTGTATGAAAATACTAATGTTTCCACAATACCCCAACATTTCCACGAGCAGATACAAGTGTGGAATTAGTCGTTTTTGCAAGGTGTGACCAAAGTGAATCAAAGTCACTTTTTTGAAACAAACCGCGATTAATTTTGATTTTTACAAGTTTTTTAGTCGACAATTGGTCTGTTATTTCCAAAATTAAGTTATCAGTAATACCAGATTTACCGACTCTAATTGTTGGCTTTAAATCTCTTGACAATGCCATCTTTTTGATATTTTTGGGAATTTCGGACAAGTCATCGCCTCCTATGTGATTTGGGGCCACCACCTATCCTTCTAACCGATTCACATTTAAGACAGGATATTATTAATTGACCATGCTTTATTCGCGTTCTTGAGTTATTAGTATCGTATAGAACATGACATTTTTTGCAAATCATTAACCCTACTTGCTTTGGCATTTCAAGTCGATGTTTACGGTTTAATGCAATTAACTTCTCTGCTGCATTTTGCTTTAGTTCAACAGACTCGTTTTCATTATTAAGAATAATTGATGACAGTTCTCTTTGAACCATGATAGACCCTCTCTTTCGGTCGCTTTTTGATTTATTTTGCGACCTTCGCCTGCCCATTAAATCACCAATTATTCTAATGCTTGCAAAATATCAACTGTGATTTGATCGATATCACGATCTCCATCAATTCTATGAAAGATTCCTTTAGCATCATACCAGTCAGCAAGTGGAGATGTCTGTTCGTGATATGC
>DUKP01000224.1:0-2855 GCA_013329295.1 Candidatus Poseidoniaceae archaeon | reverse complement strand
TACTACCACACTGATCACAAACGCCTTCTGTACTTGTCGGATTAAAAGTATCATGATATACTGCACCACAACTAGCACAAGAATATCTTCCACAAATTCGTTCTACTATCCTTTCATCTGGGACTTCAATAGAAATTACATGACTCACTTCTGTTATTTCTGCAAGAGCTTCAGCTTGAGGCACTGTTCTTGGAAATCCGTCAAACATCAAGCCATTTTGAGCATCTTTTTCTAGTACTCGTTCCTTTATCAAGTCGATAATAATGGAATCTGGAACTAACTGGCCAGCATCCATATATTGCTTGGCTGCCATTCCAGTTTCAGTCCCATTTTTTACTGCTGCCCTCAACATATCACCAGTAGAAACTTGAGGCAATCCGGTCGAATCAGTAATTCTTGCAGCCTGAGTACCCTTACCGGCACCAGGAGGTCCAAACAAAACTATGCTGGTCATAGTTGGCCGAGAAATTCATCTAATTTCAATGTAGCACTTAACGCTGATTCTTTTCCAGCCACATATGACCATAAGCATTCCATTGCTCAATTGTCCATCCTGCTGGAAGCCCTGCCGCTGGTAATGGAGGTATAGTCGTAGAGGGGTTTTGAGGGGCTGGAGGTGGTAAATTTACTACTGGTTTTTGCGGCAAAGCAGGTGGTAATCCTTTAGGAACTTGACCCAAAGGCGGCATGCCTGCTGGAACCTTACCAATCGGAGGTAAACCTGCAGGTGGGATGTTTGGAGAAGGAGGTGGGGTAAATTGTTCTGCCATTGATTTTGCAAGTGCTGCTGCAATCTCTTCTTGTGATACTTCACCACTGGTCATGTCGTCTTGTGACAATCCAATATCAAGAGCTTGTTCTCTGCGGCTACCAGCATCTGGTAAACTGCCATATGCATCAGCAGTAACTAACTGTGTACCATCATCTTCTGATGAACCAGACCTCTTAACTTTGCGAGAAACAACTACCAGTACTCCTACTAATGATGCAACGATAATTAAAGATACATACCAAGGTACGATATTGAATAGTCCTTTATTTCCTTCAGCAGGAGATGATGATGTTTGAAGATTAAAAGTCGTAATTACTTCATCACCTTTAGTCAATGAAACAATTACAGTGAATGGACCTCTATCTACGCTATCTTTAGGATTAAGTTTGACTTCCACAGTTTGAGTTTCTCCTGGATTAGTAGCAATATTAGATGGTGAAACACTAGGCCTCCATCCACTAATTTCATTACCCGATTCGTCAACAACAATGATAGATAAATCTCCTTCAAGTGGCATATTACCATCATTTCTAATTTCAATTGTTGTTGACTGGCTACTTCCTTTTGGAACACCCAGTAGAGGTTGTATTACCTCATCATTCAAGGTAATGTTACCAAAAATTGATTCTTTGATTTCAACATCTAAAATTACACTCTTCTCGACTAATCTATCTCCATTAGTGGCACTAACAGAAATTGATATTTTGAAAGCACTACCAGTTATTTGTTCATTTGCAGGAGGAATAATTCCCAAACTTACAGTTTGATTTTCTCTGGGTTGCAATTGAGTCACTGGGTTTGCAAAGCCAACTACCCATCCATCAGGTGGTAGCGAATATGACCAATCAAGATTAGCCACTGAATTACCATCATTAGTAATAATGAAATCAGCATATGAGTATTCTTCTGATAACTGGCAACTGATCTTATCTGGAGATTCAAGTTCGATAGATAATTTATCGACGATTACTAACCTGGTGTTATTTGTCACATAATCAAAATTTGAAACTTCAGCCTTAATATTGAAAAAGTTAAAGTCGCCTTCTAAAGATGATTCTGGTGATGCCAGAATAATTTCGACAATTTTTGACTGACCTGCTGCTACTGTTACAGCAACTGTGTTTTCGTAAAATAAACCATCATAAATAACATCGAAGTACCAACTTGGATTAGATGGCTGAACAATTACATCAAGTGTAATGTCAACATTGCCTTGATTGATAACTTCAAAATCTAAAGAAATCTCTTCTCCACTATCTATGAATATATCTCGCACCTCTAAATTTGTACCAACATCCATACCATCCTTTTGCAAGTTAGTTGTATACTCATAAAGTTCATCCACTTCTACTACAACCATTTGAGAATAGTTTAGAGTTATGTCTGTAGAAGAGGTTACAAAACATTCTACAGTATCTTGGAAACCGGACAAAGGATTACCTTGAGAAACTGGTGGGACAAAGATACGTACTGGCATTGATAGGTAATTCCCAATATCAAGAGATTCAAAGTCAAGGGATGATGAATTAGAATTCCCTAACATGATTTGCCAAAGATTCTCCGACATACATTCTACCGAATATTGTGCTTCCGAATTACCAATATTTAGCGCAGAAATAGCAAATGATGCTGATTCTCCTGGTAATGCTGACAAACCTGTAGTTCCACTAACTACTATTTTTACATCATCAACTTCTTCAATAATAATCGTCAAGCGAATTGAGTGTGATACTGTCGGTTGTGTTTGATATGCAACTGTTACATCGACATAGAACGTTCCTGAACGAGCATATCTAGGATTGTCTGGATCATCTAAATTTGAATTAATATTATCAAAATTCAAAGTTACTTCAATACTATCATCTGTTTGTCCTTGAGGAGCTAATTGATATGGACCCGATTGTGAAACTGATTTTTGCCATGAATCTTCAGGTGAAATAAAGTAATTGAATACTGGATGTTTCTCTTGAACATTGGTATAAGACAAGGTGACCATTTCCGTCCCAGTACCTTCATTGACTATAGATATAGGTATATCGATATCAGTGTCATTCCTTACATCAAACTGCTTTATTGCCGCTTG
>DUKP01000194.1 GCA_013329295.1 Candidatus Poseidoniaceae archaeon | reverse complement strand
CGATTTCGCGACATTCCTCTCAAGATTTCATATTCTGATTATCAACCATTTCGTCGAATGAATGTTCGACTAAAAAAAGAGATTATTTCACTCGGTCTTGACCACATCAAACCGGCAGAAATGACTGGTGATGAGATTGATCCAATGGAATTTAAACAAATGCTCGATGCTGGAGAAGAGGTAGTTGTACTTGATACTCGTAACGAATATGAGTGCCGCATTGGAACTTTTGAGAATGCATTGGAACTTAACATACGCTCATTTAGAGACTTTCCTAAAGCGATTGAGGAAATTGATGAGGAACTCAAGGATAAGCCGGTAGTTATGTTTTGTACTGGTGGAATTCGATGTGAGAAAGCGAGTGTTGTCATGATGGATGCAGGTTTTTCTAATGTTAAACAGTTGAAAGGTGGTATCCTTGGTTACTTCGAACAAGTCGGCGGCGATTATTGGAATGGCGATTGCTTTGTTTTCGATAGAAGAGTAGCAGTTAATCCTCAACTTGAGGAGACTGATGTAGTACAATGCTATGCCTGTAGAGAACCATTACTTCTTGAAGAACAAAATACAGGTGAATATGTTATAGCTCAATCATGCCCGTATTGTTCAGGAAAGAATAACTCACCAAATTAGCCACTCGTCATTCAAGGTTAATGGACTCCACAAATGCAATTCATGGCCAGATATTCCATCATCAGCAACAAACATTACCAATTCATTATTACCAACTAAATCACCATAGTTTGTCGCATCTGAATTATTTCCAATACCAGTCCATGGGTCGTATACTAACTTAGCCTGTAATGTTGTAACATCGAAACTCCACAAACAATGACCGGTATCAAGACCACCTTCCTCGCCATTAGCGATGATTAGGAGATGGTTATCAGTAGCCATCATTCCTCTGATTTCAGCTGAGTTCATGCCTGGTTGGAATTCATGAATTACCTTAGTGCCTGTAGTAGTTCCATCACTCACACACAACTCTTCTGCAGTGCTGCCGGTAATACAGTCAAACCAAATTCTGTTATCGAGAATTACTGGCTCAACTCGCTCACTTGGAGCAACCATTAGGCTTGATAGTTCGGTTACAGTATTACTTAGCAAATCATAACTCCAAACGGTTGGATCAACACCGGAAATCTGAGCATCAAATATTATCTTGTTTGCAAGTAGATTTAACCCAAGGTTTTCCCCTACGTTAGTTGGTGGGTTCCCATTACTTTGCAAGGTCATACTGGTTAACCATGAATGACTGCCATCAGTTTGTAATTCGACTAATTGTCGTCCATTTATTCCATCATCAGCAACTAAAATTGTACTTTGTCCAAGAGATAAAATGGCATTAGGTGAACTATCTTCAAAGCTGTTTAAATTCCAAGACATTAGTTGACCATCATTGCTCAAGTAATGCATTTCAAATCCAATATCATCGTGGATTCCAGAAAACCAAATTCCAGATTCATCAACAACAAAAGTAGTACTGGTGTGAGATGAGATTTTGTTTTGTACAGGATCCAATAGAATTTGGGCGTCCAGTCCAATAAATGGTGCATCGAATAAATTGTATAGACTCACGCCATCAGTCCACATCAAATCATAATTGGAGTCGGAGAAAACTAAACCATTCATCCATACTATACTGACAGAGTCAGCAATGATTCCATCACCGCTGTATCCAGTGAGTTGCTGGGTGCCACTTGCAGATAGATTACTAGTCCATAATTCACGACCATTGACTCCACTATTTGCATCAAATAGCCATAATTCTTCATCATTGACAGTTAGTGATGTAAATCCTAAGTGAAGCCCAGGGCTAGAATCAGCATTGCCAGGATTGATGTCAATAAGTTGCTGAGTTGTATCAGATGTGCCATGACTTGTCCATAATTCACAGCCAGAGGCGCTATCGCTACCAGAAGTGATAACCATACTATGAGTTGTAGACCAAGCAAATTCAGAACATTGGCTTGAGTAACCATCAGATACTCCAACAAAGAAATCAGAAATAGGTCCAAAATTTAATGGCTCACTACAAATCTTTAGTGATTCAACTATCTCGTCATCATGCATAATCTCATCATCTGCAACGCCATCACCATTGCCATTATCTACTCCGAAATTTATGACAAATCCATTACTACAGAGATGTTGAGGGGGGTCGATTCTCTCAACCAATGCTGAATGGCCGCTTGTGCCATCTGCACCATTTATGCCGTTAGCGCCAATCATTCCGTTACAGACGAATTCTGAACTGGTGATTTCTTCAGCATCCAATGTATCATTGTCGTTAAGATCCAAGCCTACTGAAATTAGTAGACCACCGTACATGCAGGATTCATTGCCATAATCAATGACAGTTGTGTTTACAAGACTATCAAATCCAGGTATGCCGTTAGGACCAGTAGCTCCTTGAGGCCCAGACAATCCTTCCTTACCGTGACATAATCTGGTAGTTGAGGTGACTTCATCTTCTTCGAGAATACCATTTCGATTACTATCGTTGCCGATGAAGATATCTGCTCCTCCTTCAGTACAAATGTGGTCTGCTTCACGCCCTTCTGTACGAACTAAAACCTCTGTGGCATCATTGCCAGATTTGCTTGTTGGGTCGTCTAAGGAATCGATAATGGTAAATGAGTATGCAGATAGTATTAGAGCAATAATGATGCTAATTGTTTGGATGGCAAGCATAATTCTTTTTTTAGGAATCTTGTCATTGCTCTCATCTTGTTCAACATTTATGCTACCATCAAGTGGAGGAATGGGTTTGATTGGGGAATCATTAGCAGGTTCTCCTGCAATAGGTCTGATATCATCAAGTTGAGAACTATTGTTCATGGTGATATATCAGAACCTCAATGATATCAAAACTTCCGGTTGAATTGTCAATTAATTGGTCCTTTAGGGGTTTAGTTCATGAGATAGATAGTACACCCGAGTATCATGGACTTGCCAGATAGGCTTGCTGCTCAACTAGCAGGGGATGAAGGGAAGACCAGGCAAAAGGCCGCAAGATTAGTAGTAGATTTAGCAGAAATTGCTAATGCTGAAGGCTTTATTGAAGTTGATAATGCTCATGTTTCAGGAGTTTCAGTAATCACTGGGGGGCATGGTCTTCGACGCTTCCTTTCCGATTTATCAGATGACGAAGATGGTCAAGTTGCAATCACTACAACATTGAATTCAGCGGGTTGCGATAAGGAAAAAATGCAAGAGATGGATATTGATTGGCCAGATTTTCTTGAACAGCAATTTGAAATTATTCATGCATACGAGCGTTTGGGAATTGAGGCTACCTTATCTTGCACACCTTATGACCGAGGAATAGAATTAGATTCGGGAGTAGCATCTTGGGCAGAATCAAATGCTGTTTGTTTTTCTAACTCTTGGACTTCATTGATTACTAATCGAGAATCCGGATTATCCGCATTGGCTACTGCATTAACTGGCTTTGCTCCGAAGTGGGGTCTTCATTTATCGAAGAACCGGGTGCCAAATATTCTAGTAAATATTTCATGTGAACTTAGCGAACTTGCTGATTGGTCAATCCTCGGCGATTGGATTGGTAAACAGGTCAGGCCCGATTGGGATTTGTCTTGGGGGCCGATGCCATTTATTCGAGGAATGCCTGAACATGTTTCCTTTGCCAGCAAAAAAGCCTTGACAGCTGCAGCAGCAAATTATGGCTGCCCAATGTTGTGGGCAGAAGGCCATAGTGCAGATCCACCGCTTGATAAAAATGCGAATGGAGAGTGGCTTGAACCAAAATTAGGCTGGGCAGGTGTGCTTGAATTTACTGAGGAAGACCTAATCCAACGATACCAAGATTTAGCACCTAAGGGTCAAGTAGATTTGGTCGTCATTGGGTGTCCACAAGCAAGTCTTGAAGAGATTAGAAGGACTGCTTCAGCAGTTCGTTCATACGCAGAGATGGGTGCAAAAATACCTAACAACAGATTATGGTTGTTTACTAGTGGTGAGAATTATCAATTAGCTAGTGAAGATGGTAGTATCGATTTGTTAGAAGATGCAGGAGTAGTAATTTTACAAGATACCTGTCCAGAGGTCACACCATACAATCGTCAGCATTACAATCATTTGCTTACTAATTCTCTAAAGGCTGAGCATTATTTGACAAGTGGGCTAAACCGAATACCTACCAGCGTTATGACGATTCAGGATTGCGTTGCTCATGCTTTTGATCCAGACATGTCAAAGGGGGAAAG
>DUKP01000009.1:6146-6304 GCA_013329295.1 Candidatus Poseidoniaceae archaeon | reverse complement strand
TACCGGTGTACCAGTAAGTGTTGAGCAAGCTGATCAAACAGCAATTGTAAACGATCCACAGGCAATTATTAGCGAAGCGCCACCGCTACCAGAGGGAGGATTGCCCGACGGATGGACGATGGAACAATGGAAATGGTACGGGCATGAATACTTGGAGG
>DUKP01000009.1:5275-5805 GCA_013329295.1 Candidatus Poseidoniaceae archaeon | reverse complement strand
TGATTTCATCAGCAACATTTCATGTTATTACTACAGAATTAGTTGTTGGCTCATTTGCCATGGCTGGAGTCTGCTTTTTGCTCAAAGCAATACAGAGTTTCAATTTCTTAACGTCAGAAAAAATCTCACAAGTATCTGACATCGTTGGCCATTTTGCGCTTGGATTCGGACTTATCGCGACCCCGTTTGCTATTTTGTCAGGAATTTCATCATCGCCTGGCTCTGATGTTTCATCTCCTCTTTTAGTCAACAAAATATTTCTGTCGATGATTGCGACTGGACTTGCAGTTGCAGCGATTTATGCAAGATACAGTATCGGTGAGAAAATTTGGGCGAGTAAATCCTCTTCAGTAACCCAGTCTTCCACAGGCTTAGCCGCTAGTGGTTTCATGTTACTAACAGCTTCTGCAGGAGGCAAATTCACTAGGAATGAATCTTTAGTTGATTTACTAAACCTACCTTATGACACCATATTTTTGATGCCGTTCTGGGCTACAGCCATTATCTTATTGATTGGATTAACAACTACC
>DUKP01000009.1:0-4876 GCA_013329295.1 Candidatus Poseidoniaceae archaeon | reverse complement strand
GAAATATTTGCGCCATCCATCATAGCTTGTAGTTGTGATTCGAGGAATTCTGCTTCTTCAATTAGCGGTTGATGTGGCAGGTCGATTGAAGGCAATAAGTTATTGAGATTTTCAATTAATGTTGCTGCTGCACGGGCGTCTGGGAAACGAGGATCAGCCTCAACCATAATAGACATTAGATCCAATCCTCTTCGACGTGCTTCTCCTAAAATAGAGGCATTAATTCCTTTGATTACGCCTTGTTGTAATAATGGGACTTTCATTTCTTCAAGTCGCTTTCGACTTTTTTCATTAGCACCAATTCCAACCACATCAATTCCTTCAGTGTCTTCATAATCAACCACCGGTTCAGCACCATTTAGATTGCCTTTCATCCCATGTTTTGCAAAGGCATCAATTACTACGCCAGCGACAATTTTTTGCTCCTTTGACCATTCAAACATAGCCCAAACGATATCATGTGCTAATGCTTCTGGAACAACAAGTTCACTCATCAAAAGAATAACTTGGTCACAACCTTCAATTGTGCACTTTGGCTTACCAGCATAGGCTCTAATTGGTGGCAAGGGCACACCTTTGTCAACCAATGTAAGCGCAGGTAAGCGCGGATCGATTACGCCACCTATGAATTCCAATTCAAGATGGTCAATTAGAAAATGGGCAACAACACTTGAGACCATTCCTACACTTGGAAAGCATGCTAAAACAAGCGCATTTTCTGTCGATACCTCAGCATTTATCCTTACACTTGGTCCTTCCATGGGTTGCCCTATTGTCCTTCAATGTATGAACACTTCCATCAATTGTTGGGTCGGTGGTTTGATGATGTTTGCCCGTTAGGGCGAATTATGGCAGATGATGTGGAACAACAAGTTAGCCACATGATATCTCCATCTTCTTGGAATCGGTTTGAAACCTGTCCAAGGATGTATTGGTTAAGCCGACAAAGGTTACCAAGAAAAGCCGGTATGGCTGCATCAGTTGGAACTGCAGTACATGCTTCAGTTGAGGATTTGTTGCAGGAAGATTACTCTCATATTGGCAATACTGAAGATGATTGGTTGCCCAAAGAAGGTGAAAGGTTACTCAAGATTCGTTGGGAGGAGGAAAAAGAGATTTTTCATGCCACCCCTAGAAGGCCACAATGGAAAGAGGATAAGTGGAAAGAAGCAATCAATCACCAAAAAGGTGCAATAAGGATGCTGCTAGACCATGTCGGAATAACCGGTCTTGATCAGAAAAAAATAACTGGCGCTTTATGGCGCAAAATACAATCATTGGCGATTGCAGTTGAAGGTGAATTGAAGACTAAAAATGGGAAATTGATGGGGCGTCTTGATTTATTGATGGCAGATGTTGATTCAAGTGGAAAAATGGTCGGTTGGTTAGTAGCTGATTTGAAAACTGGAAAAGCACCTAAGGATGAATTGAAGGTAGAAGTCAACCGTCAACTTCGCTTATATCGTGATATTTTGCGAGATAATAACCCAAATGGGCCACCGATTAGAACCGAAGGATGGTATACTGCTGACTCATCTAAATGGGCTGCAATAGGAGAAAATGTACTTGAAGATGCATATGCTGCTTGGCAGGAAACAATACCTGGGAAAATACCGTTAGAGCCGACCATTGGAGAGCAGAGTTGTGGAGGATTTTGTGATTGGAAAGCGTGGTGTCCTCATTGGTGGAAGTGGCGCCATGATAACAATACATTGCATAAAGGAGATTTTTCAGATGCTGTTATTTTGTTACATAATTATGACCGAACTAGTGGTTCAGCAGTAATTGAATTGTGTGAGCCAAGAGACAATACTGGCAATGTAATACCAACTGGAATTAGGACCGGAGCGAAATTTGATAATCGCGGTAAAGAAGCCTTAGAAGAGTTGTTAGAATCAAATCACCGTGGTCCGATTTTCATAGGATCTGCCATGTCTAATCGGAATTCGTGGCGTATTGGACATTGGTGCGATGTCTTACCTTGGTCTCCAATTCCAGATGGTGAAGAATATTCAAGACAAGAATCATGAAAGAAATTCTTTAAGAATTTCTCTTGTATTTTCATCTTCAATCCCTGACGGGGAAAGCAGCCAATTGATGTATGATGGGTCAAGTTGAGCGACTTCACTCAAGTGTCGACCACGATGACGCCCAAAGGCAACAATGTAATGCCCATCGTCAATGCGAATTTTGCCGAGAGGGTCAAGCATTTCTAAGTCGTTCAAACCTCTGCCAAGATTAGAATCATCAGTAACAGATTTCCCATGAATAAGCCAACGTTCGATTTCTTCTAACGAATTTCTGAACATCAAAGCATGATCCATGGTTAAACGCCAAAACAGGAGTAGAGAGGCGGCTGCATCAGCTGCAGCGGTATGTGCGTTGTCCAATGAAATACCGTGCCTTTGACAAAGGCTACTCAAATTATGAGGTCTACCGACTTTGACCCTTCTTACAATTTCTAATGTATCCATCATCGCTTTTGGTTTCGGTGGCAATCGACCAATTCTACGAAATTCATTATCTAACAGCGGCATGTCAAACCTTCTCACATTATGACCAACGATTACTGAATTCTCAATTAATTCATGAATTTCATCAGCATGATGTGAGAAATCAGGTAAACTTTTGACGTCACTATCGAATATTCCGTGAACATTACTAGCTCCGGAGGGTATCGGTCTTCGAGGATTGATCATAGTTTCATAATGTACAGCATCGCCATCTGAATTAGACCCTATTAGTGCAATTTGTACAATTCTGTCATCATTGGTTGAGATGCCAGTTGTCTCAAGGTCAAAAGCCAGTACTGACTCATCAGCAAGGAATTCATGACCCATATAACATAGCAACTATTGCTACCTATTGAATCTCACTATGAGCAATTAAAGGCAAAATTACAATGAGTACTGGTCTTAGCGGCCTTTATGGGGGTTAAAGACAGGTTGCGAAATCTTTTTGAAAATAGTAATTCTGAAGAAGTAGAAATTTTAGAAGAAACCGTAGAAACCGATGCAGATAAAGAACAATTTCTTGCATTGGCTAGTCAAATAACCGATGAGTTGATTCATGAATTAGTAAATGAAGATATAGAGGTTCCAGAAGTTGTCGAAACTATCCTAATATCTGAATATGATGCTGGCGATGTTGAGATTGAACAATTGATTGCTGAAGAAGACATAATGCCCAATCATAATGATGTTAATGTTGTTAATCACGATTCTCTTGAGGATATCGTTGAGTATCTAGAAGGGGCCGAAATAATAGGGGATTTGCCAGAGGAAGTTACTTTCTAGTGGCTAAATTTGAAATCATTAGATTTTGATGCAAATCGCAAAGAGATAATGCATACTATTAGAAGGGTGAAGAAATTCCTCTACATCATGACGGGGGGAAAGAGCATGAAATCAATCCTCTTGTCCTGCTTAATTGTATTTTCAGTATTGTTATCTGGATGTGTTGCTTTTGAGTCAACTGTTAACCCTAGAGCGGTATTACAAGCATATCCATTATATATTCAAGAAGGTGAAACAATTACCCTTGATGCCCGTGATTCTGAAGCAGTAGAGGGAGTAATCACAGATTTCGAATGGGATTTTGGCGACGGCAAAACTGCAAAAACAGTAATCGGTTTTACTTCGCATACATATGAAAAATATGGCATATACACTGTGACTTTAACTGTTAAGAATAGTGGTGGTGGACAAGATGAAATTTCAACAAATATCGTGGTTAATGGTGCGCCAGTATTAAATTTGACAATTCCTGAAAATATTAAGGCAGGAGAATCTGCTTTACTAGATGCATCTGCAAGTTTTGATCCTGAGGGTAAAGAATTGCTATATTCTTGGGATTTAGATTGGTCGGAGGACTCCAATAATGACGGCGATAATCGAAATGATGTAGATGCAATAACATCTTCAGTTCTATTACCAACCAATAAATCAGGAAATAAGCTTGGCAGTTTGACAATTTCCGATGGAGATGGGGCGTCTCAATACACAACTTTCGAATTAGAGATTTCAACACGAACCTTTGAAGTTGAATGGAAAACTGAACAAATCAGTTTTAGTTGGGATGAATATCTCGAACAAGGTTCTACTTGGGAAGAGACCATTAATCCTGGTTTAGAAGGTAGGATAATTTCCTTTACCGCAGTTTTAGAATTGGATCAAGAACTTGGTCCTCAAGACAATTTTACTCTTCAATTAGATATCTCTGAAGATGGTTACAAGAAGTCTGCTAAAACCGAAGGAGGTAATATTACCGCCAATGAAACTTCCAAGGCTGAAATGGATAGATTCGGCATAAACCCTAATGGCGAGGATGGAACTTATACAGCAGATTTTGCTGATGATGTGCTCCAACAATTACTGAATAAGCCAGGGTACCGTAATGGACAAGGCGAATGGACTTGGACAATCTTAGCTCAACAAGCAGATCCAGACCCGTTGTTTGATGGCTTGCCAGATCCAGATCCGGGGAATGATTGGACACTTGAAGTGGTTATTGAAATACAAATTCCAATTTTAACAGAGATTGCCGTGTGATTTTCCACAATGAAACAATAATCTACATCTATTTATTCGGAGTGATTGATACCATGGTTGATACTGTCGAGATTAGCAGAGTTAACATACGGGACAACCTCTCAGTAGATGTTTCAGTTTGGATGAATCATCCTGATGATTGGGATTTCAGACCTGCACTTACTTGCTCGGGCAATGAGTTTCAAATTTCGGATAAAATTAGCGGCAATCAACTTGCATCTGTAGAATTATCAGATGAAGAGTTGGAAGTCTTACAACGCGATAGAGTTGCAGAATTACGAGTTAAGTTTAATGTCCATGGAATGCATGGAAAACTTGCCATTATC
>DUKP01000075.1:7031-11193 GCA_013329295.1 Candidatus Poseidoniaceae archaeon | reverse complement strand
GTAGGTTCATGAATAAATGCATCACCAAGGTCAGACCAACCATCACCATCAGTATCTATGCAACCCCATCTGTCCCCTCCTTCAGCAGGACCAACTGATGTTCCAGCACTATCTGGACATACATCCGCAGTAGTTCCTTGAGGGTTATCTCCTCTGCCATCACCATCTCGGTCATGCCACTGTGTAGGGTCAAGTGGCCAAGCATCACCATTACCACCAGGACTTGCTAACCAATTTGCTGTTGAATCTGACCATCCATCACCATCGGCATCTGGACAACCCCACCTATCAAAAGTAGAATAGCCAACTGTAGTCTTGCAACTATCGCCACGGAATGATTGACGCCACGTTTGCCCATCGAAGTATTCAAGATTGTCTCCATAACCATCTGAGTCTGTATCATACCATTGACTTGCTTCGTCGGGGAAAGCATCAGCAAATCCATCTGGATGAGCAATCCATTCATCTGTTGGATTGGAATAACCATCTTTATCAGTATCTCTGCAGCCTAGTCTATCAAATCTTGAAATCCATCCTGATTCTACTTCTTCTGGTGTTGAAAATACGCATACATCACCTTCGAAACCTGTTTTATTATCCCCAAAACCATCCCCATCTGTATCACGATATTGCGATGGCACCAATGGAAAATCATCTATTTGAGTTGCGCCATAGGTTTGATTATCGCCCCAACCATCTTTATCGGTATCTCGCCACTGAGTTGGATTTTCTGGGAAATCATCTATTTTTGCTGCACCAATTGTTTGGTTGTCACCCCAACCATCATAATCTGAATCTTGCCATTGAGTTGGCTCTAAAGGAAAAGCATCTGAACCATTGTAAATTGTCCAATTTTCATCCCCGTCTGAATAACTATCTCCATCTGTATCAGGGCAACCATAGCGATCTGAAGATGAGGTCCCGGTGATGAATGGACAAGCATCGGGAGTTGTTGCCTGTTCAAGCCATTGACCAATTCCCCATGCAAGATGTGTTTCATTCCATGCAGGGTCTTCCCAATTATCACCATAACCATCAGCATCTGTATCTGTCCACTGAGTGTTGTCAGAAGGGAATGCGTCTGCAAGACCTACTGGATGGGAAAACCACTCACTTACACCAAATAGACCACCAGGATCTGGATCTGAAAAACCGTCACCATCTGTATCTAAGCAACCAAATCTATCATTGTATGATTGGCCAGAATTATAAGGACAGAAATCTCCTTGATAGCCGTCTAAATTGTCCCCATACCCATCGTTATCAGAGTCCTCCCACTGAGAGGGTTGGAACGGAAATGCATCAGCACCATTGTTTGGACCCCAGCCTAATTCGGGATCTGAGTAACCATCAAGATCACTGTCAAGACAGCCTTTTCTATCGTATGCTGAAGTTCCGGGAGTAAAGTCGCACGCATCTTCAGAATCAATATATCCGTCCTCATCAGTATCACGTTGAGCAGTATCAATAGTTGCTAGTAAATCATACCTTATTTCGTCATTACAATTGCTGTCTCGACCTTTTACCTTGATGTAAACTTGGCTCTCTGTATTTAGACTAACTGTGTATGAAACATCTGGGTCATCATCAGTTACATATGTGCTACCAATCTCTGAGCCATCAGCCCTGTGGATTGAAACATCACCTTCCCATCCATCCCCCCAAAAGCATAACCAATCTTGATTATTCAGTGGTTTACCTTGAAATGAAATAGTAATTACATCACCTTTGTAGCCATTAACTTTCCACCAATCTGTTTGATCAACTGGTGAACAACCATCTGTATAGCAGACTTTCTCAGAGGTTTGAGTATTAGGAGTTAGAGTAGTAGCGCTCTGTATATTGTCATCTGCTGATGAGGTTGGAACAAATGTCATCAACAACGCGACCAAAGCCACGACCATGAATCGCTGCGCGACCATGTTGCCCAATCTGCATATCATCTATGAATTAGCCGCCTAATGTATTGCAAAATAATTCGACAATTTCGTCGAACAAATTACCAACTAGTATGTAGTTATCATTCAACTTATTGAACCCATAGTTCCGACAACATAAGCATGGCTTAATACAGCAATCAATGCTATTATCTCGAGAACTATCATTTTGTTATTTTTCCCCAATTTATCTGTTATTGCAAGAATTAAACCAGTAATTGCTATCAGCGTTCCAATCATAATTATCAAAACCATTACTCCAACATTTGATGTGCCGAAAGGCAAACCTAGAGCAAGTATTGCTAAAAAGTAATAATGAAAACATAAAATCATACCAATAGATGCAATTCTCCAACCTCTTTTATTAAGTATAATTTGTTCAACATTAATGATTTGTTCACACTCTGGACATTTAACAATTATAGCATTTCCAGGAAATCGAAGAGATTTAGAGCATTCCGGACACTCAATAATCATAATAACAAATCATGTACATTGTTTGTATATTTATTTGTCTCGCAAGCCAAATCCTAATTTCATCGCTTATTGGGCAGTTTCTTACGAACTAGCAAATAATCGAGTTTTTTTGACTGAAACAGATTATTATGACTAATCCTGTTTTATTATTGATTGATAAATATCGAGAAAATCATTAGCATTGTGTTCATAAGTATATTTTGACAAAACCAATTTTCTTCCTGCTTCCGCTTTCATTGACCTTCCTTGTGCATCTGACAGCATGTTGTTTACCGTTTTAGCTAAATCTTGTGAATTACCACTTTCAAATAATCCGCCGACCGTATCATCGACCATTTCTGTTAGTGGCGCCATGTCTACTGTTACAACTGGAGTGCCACTTGACATGGATTCAAGGGGAATCAAACCTTGTCCTTCATAATACGAGGGATAAACTACCAAATCAGCGCTTCTAAAATGCTGTGCTAAGTCATCAAATGACATCCCACTCTTGATGAAAACTGAGTCTCTAATTGAGAGTTTTTTGGCCTCTTTCAATAGTTTACTTTTCATGTGTCCGCGTCCGATTATCACCAATTTTGCACCGGGATGTTTAGCTAAAATATTCGGCATAGCTCGAAGCAAGGTCATGTATCCTTTCCGTGCTACAAGCCTTCCAACAGCAAGCAACATTGGCGTATCTGTACTTACTTTATGGCTGAGGGCTTTTTCATCGTCGCAATTATATTGATGTCTGATTTTTTCATGAGCAAGTTGCTCTTCTTCATCATCCATGTTTGCTGGACGAAATACTTTGTGATCACAACCCCAAAGAATTACCTTAGCATTGTACTGCTCCCCAGGAGCATACCATTCAGCAAATTCTTTCAGAGTTGATTGAGAGTTCGCAACACTAATTGAAGTATTCAATAAACCAGCCTTCTCGTATCTCGAATACCATTTTGCAGTTAATCTAATCGCAAGATCATTTGGATTTAACCAAGTAGCAGACTCACCTGCTTTCGCAGCACGAATTACACCTTGCTTTTCACCCAACCAAGAACCATGTAAAGAACAACAAACTGGAGCGATATTTTGTTCCATAAATTTGAATTCCTTAGATGTGAATGAGGCTAGTGGAAGATGAATATGAATAACATCGAACGGTTCAGATTGATGTAATCTTTTTAGCACTTTTAATGCATTCTTTGCATATGAACGTGTAAATTTCATTGGTAACTTAATCCATGGCACTTCAACTATTGAAACTCCTGATTGTGCAGGAGCAATACCATTGTGGGAGCGAGTAATGATTGTTACTTGATGGCCAAATGATGCAAGATGGCCTGCTAGATGAAACACTACTGAGCCAATACCTCCCCATCTTGGAGGGTATTCTCCTGCTATCATTGCAATGTGCATCAAGTCGGCGATGAGTACTTTGCGTTTGAATTTTAACCACTTATGGCTACAAAAATTGATGAATTATTCATCCAATGACTTCAAAACAGAAAATCATCACGCACAACTATGGGGGATAAACTTCCAGTAACCGTTACGGTAATACTCCCAACAAGAAATGAGGAAGAAGCAATAGAGCCAACTATTGACTCAATCCCAACCGGATGGTGTAAGAAACTGGAAATTTTGATTGTCGATGGTAACTCTTCTGACAAGACAAGGGAACTTGCTTTGAAGAAGGGTGCTAGAGTTCACTTAGAAGACCGCCGTGGTTATGGAAGAGCATACCGTACCGGATTTGATATTGC
>DUKP01000075.1:2031-6639 GCA_013329295.1 Candidatus Poseidoniaceae archaeon | reverse complement strand
CCAAAATTAGTCAAAAAATTACTTGATGATGATTTACATTTCATTACCTGTGACCGTTTATCTCTTGCCGAAGATGGTTCGATGTCTGGACTTCACGGTTTTGGAAATTGGGCATTATCTTTCACTGCAAGATTACTATTTGGCTATGGGATAAAAGATTCTCAATCCGGTATGTGGGTATTTAGAAAATCGATTTTTGACAATCAAAAAATGCGACCTACCAATGATGGCATGCCATTATCAGAAGAGATCAAGATTCTGGCAAGAAAACACATTGGCAAATCAAAAGCCATCGAAATATCAGTGCCTTATCGTCCTAGAGTGGGTGATGCTGAGATTCACACTTGGGGAGACGGTTGGAAAAATTTCAAATTTTTGTTTGCTAAACGCATAGGACTTAATCGTACTAGAACTCCATGGGGTTCAAGAGATTCTAATCCCGATTCAACAAAAAAGAATTTACCTGAACAATAATCAGTTCAAACCTTCTTCTTGCTCGAGCTGTGCCCACACCTCATTCGCAACCTCGCTTGCACCGTCTAATGCTCCACCCTCTAATTCAATCGGTTTTTCATTAGAAGAGGGTTTGCTAAAGACATTCCATGATTCAATAAGTTCATCCTCAAATTTGGCCTTTCTCATTCTTGCTACAACTAAGCTAACTAGCATCAATACAACAATTATTGCACCGCCACCAACGATAAATGGTAAATTTGTACTTGCTTGCTCAGCATCATTTACTATGATAGTTCGAGAGATTTGACTAATTGTTGCAGAATCACCTGAACCGTCGGTTGCAGTAATCTTCATACTTGGTCTTCCTGATTTTTCAGGATTAACTTCTAAAGAACCTTCCCAGACATTGTCGCCATCAAGGTCTTGTAAATCAAAATCCCATACTTGAATTCCATGGATTAGGGTCCCTCTAACATCTTGAGTTGTTCCATCTGGGTCTGATAATATAACACTAATTTCGATGGTCGTTACAAGTCCAGTGGTCAATTCAGCAGGCGTTACGACCAATGAGTTTGCATCAAGTAAAGGATCGGTATTTTCTACCCTTATATTTCGAGTTGCCACCTCTGTATTTTGCAAACTATCTCTAACGGTTAATTGAACTAAGTATTCTCCCGGTTGTAATGAAATTTGTTGAGTGCTAGAACTTGATGTAAGAACTGTGATGCCAGTTGATTTGTCGATAACTTCCCATTCACGATATACAATATCAAAGTCAGCATCAATTGATTCCTCTTCCAATATTATCTCTGTTCCACCGCTATATGACTGACCTTCAGAAGGAGTTACAATTATTGCATTTGGTTGTGATGGAATAACTGTCAAACTAATTTCGTATATTCGCTGCATACCATCTGAATCGGTCAAGATGATAGATATCTCATGAGTTCCTGCTTGAAGTTGTGAGATATGAGTAATACTTGGGTCTACATCTTCAAGAATTGCTTCACTTTGTAAATTTGTTATTATTGACATTGTGAACTCATCACCATCATAATCTACAGACTCTATTGCATTCCAAAAGATATACTCTGATGAGAGGTATGTTAGTGATGTATCTGGTGTCGCTAATGACAAGACAGGTGCTGACTTCGAAACTTCTACGGCAGTAGTATCAACAACTGGAGGATTTATTCCATCATCGATTTCAAGAGTTAGAGTATGTAGGCCAGCGCTTAATCTAGCACTGTGGTAAAGCCCTTCTTGATTGGTGGAAGATAATCTGCCATCTAAATCACTTGTCCATGAGACTTGTAAATACTCTGAACCTTGGGCTGGTTCATTGCTTGCACAATGCCAAAAACCAATTGCATTAAATGAAGTGCAAACAGAATCAAAATCTCCAGAACCGTTAGCTGATAATATTACTAAATCAGAGGAATCATAACTATCAGCCAAAGTTGGAGATTTAATATCGGCAATTGGAGCGGAATTCAATACTGAAATCAAAACTGATGAAACTTTGTAGGTCTCAACGTGTTCTGGTGCGTTATCGGTAACTCGCATTTCAATAGTGTGCACGCCTCTTGAGAGATGGCCTTGCCATACATTACCTGAAGGTTCATCAGACCATTGTAATACTCCATCAAGACTAGAATAAAATTCAATTTCCAAATTATCTCCTTCAGGATCTACTGTCTGTGAGCCATCTAAAGTAACCACATTTTCGCTATAGTTCTCTGATCTAATTATTTCAAAGATTGGTTCTGGTATTTCATTAAACAGAATTGTATCATAAGTTAGAACTACAGGAGGATTCACCCCGTCATCAACATTGATCGATAATGAGAATGTATCTGCAGGAGGTGCAGGGTTATTTGCTGTTGAGGTAAGTGGAAAAGTGTATTCAATTAAATCATCACAAGACTGTTGCGGTATAGATTGATCAGGATATGTAAGGCCATATGATGTACTAATCCAGCAATTCAATTGGTCGCCCTCCGGATCAAATGTACCAGTTAGGTTCACTTTCAATGTACCAGTTTTGGGTAAAATCAGTTCATTAAATGTGTTTAATTCCGGAGTGAATTCAACAAATAAAACTGGAATTAAATTAGATAATTCTATACTTCTACTTTGTTGTACACAGTTGTTCTTATCATCACATAATTTAGCAGTAATTTGGTGGATGCCATCACTTAATGATTGTGAACCAAGGCCTTGATTTACCACAAATGATGCTTGATTACCAATCACTCCATCAATAGAAGAAGTCCACTCCCAAATCAATGGGTCATCATCTAAATCCCAAGAACGAGAAGCATTGAATTCTACTTCTGAAGCACTTGGAAATACGCTTGAATCCTCTGGGTCATCCCAATACAAGAATGGCGGTTGGTTATCTAATGGCAATATGCAATACACAATTTTGTTTTCGTCTAATTGTACTGAACTGCTATTTGATTTCCCATCATAGGAACAGGAAATAGTCACTGTTGATACTGTTGATGGCCCCAGATTAGTCCATCTTTGACCAATGAAATCCGGGAACGTAACAAACCCAATCTGATTGGTATTTTGTTGAGCATTTGGCTCATATTGGTCAAAACTAATTTGAACAGGTGAATCCGGTACGCCGTTTGAGTTGTTATTTTGCACCCAAACAGAAATGTCCCATGCAACATCAATTTCCCCTGAGGGAGCTATAATTGCAGATGATAATGCTATCTGGTTCGGTTGATGTAAATGTAATTTTGAAAATGAATCCAAATTGATTACTGTGGATTGAGTAAGGTCAGTAAATCTGCTCCAATTTACATTACTATTCTGTAAAGTAATCGAACCAGTACATTGTGGAGTGATTACATTATCAACACCGCTAATTTGGTTATGTTCTGTTAACAACAAACAAGTTGTTCCTGACAATTGTGCACGACTCAAAGAAGAAGGGAAATTACCATTATTATTCCCATTCCAAATCAATCCAGTATGGTTTCCTTCCATGGTAATTAAATCTATATTTGCAGCAGCTCGATTGATGTTTAATGCTGGTCCTGAGTCAGTTCCTTGACGTTCGGTTTTAACCACTACATTATGCATATTTACTTGGCCTCCTTGTTGACCAAGTGTCAAACCGCTGTTATCAATCGAAATAGGGTCGTAAGCTGGAGCATTATTTTCTACAGTTAAATGATTAAGCCAAAGATCTACAGAATCTTTGATCATTACTCCGATTCCTGCTGAATAAGACACTGTACAATGATTACAGGTTACATCGCCAGAATTCGTTTCGATATCGTTTGACTTTTCAAATAACAGGCCAGCTTGTTCCACATCAGATAAGCCAAGGTTGCCGTTACCAATTGCTGTTAAATTTGACAATGTTACATAACGAGAATCATACACATGAGCACCTGATTGACCATTGTCTGTAAGATGAAGACCATCTACAATCAAAGTTGATGATTCGATAAACAGGCCATCTTCTGAGTTATTATGTAAGAACCAGTTAGAACCTTGCATAGCACCTCCAGAAGTTGCCGAAACACCAGGCCCTGGAGAACCACTAATCTCTAATCCATCGAAAGTCGGTGCAAAAAATGAGGATCTTATCGCTAAACCTGCTTCATGCGCACCTTGTCCAGGGTCGCCCGAATTAACTATAGTCAGATTCCTAAATGTAGTGGAGGAATCTACGAAATAAAGTCTCAATCCGACAGTAGTTGAATTTTCAATCAATGTATTCTCAAACCATGCACCTGTGGCATTTACTTCAATTGCTGCAAAACCAATTCCAGATGTTTTGGCGTTAGGTCCACCAGTGCCTAGAACAGTAGTATTAGTGAAATCTGCGGTTTCATAATTAGTGAAATTTGTGTGGTTGGCTTTATCGACATATATCCCTCTATACATTGAATTGGTAACCACACAATCACGAACTACTGCTCTTGTGTAGCCGCCATCATCAATATGACGAATCAAGATTCCATAATCGGATTTATCCACTGAAACATTTGTGATTAATGGACGACTATCCTCTACCCATACGCCTGCAGAAATAGCTAATGCTCCCTCGGCTGTAATATTATCAATCGTTATTTGACGGTAAATTCCACCCGAATCACCCCAGATATTGAGCCCCCTAATTCTTGC
>DUKP01000075.1:0-1624 GCA_013329295.1 Candidatus Poseidoniaceae archaeon | reverse complement strand
AAATCCACGGCCGGCTTGATCGACTAGTAAATCATTGATTGTTGGATTAGCACTGGAGAATAAATCAACTCCAACCCTTGAAGGATTAATTATTGAAACATTATTGAGAATTGGATTTGAGCCATAGATAGTAATACCGTACATTGAACTCTGGATAGACAAATTATCAATTACTGAACCTCTACCATATGATGACTGATTAAACTGTATACCATAATGCAAACCAGTATTTACTTGAGAAATTGTAACAGGACATGCGGCATCTCCCTCGATTGACAAACGTCCTTCGACAAAGATTCGTGCTTCGATTGGTAATTTAACTAATGTACAAGGAGCAATTATCAATTCGTCAGTAACGTTAACCGTATATGATTCTGTTAATTCAACAACTCCACTCCAAGTGGTTTGTGCCCGAGCAGAGGTTGGGCTTTCAAAATCCATGGACAAGTCTGAAGTTTCATTTATTGGTAAATTGGTCAAAGGCATTGATAGCATAAGTACTAACATTAGCAAACAGGGAATATATGACCTACTTCCCTTATCCATAGATGCTCCTTGCCTCATCACGCTTTTGAATAGTTCGTCTAAATGGGTAACATTAGTAATGTCACTCTCACAGTAAGCAATAAGAAACTAGGGCTATTGGCAAGGTCATGCCTGAGGCTTTTGTATTGTTCAAGACATTGCCAGCAAGAGAGCGAGATGTGTATCAAACACTGAGTAATCACGACGCAGTAGTAGAAGTTCATGCTTTGTATGGCGAGTACGACTTGTTGGTTAGATTAAGTTCTGAAAACTCAGCATCACTTTCTGGGATGTTGATGAGTGATTTTAGACAAATTGATGGTGTAAAAGACACTCAAACAATGATAGCGGTAGAATATTAGGTGAGATAATGGCAATTGGATTCGTTTTGATAACTACTGAACCTGGTCAGGAGAAAATGGTTAGAGGTAGACTTGAGGAGATTGAATTAGTAACCTCTGGATGGATGTTGTTTGGTGAGTATGACTTGATTGCTAGAGTACAAGCAGATAATGAATACGATTTGACTCGTTGTATCGTTGAGGAAATAAGACCTATGGAAGGCATTGTAGATACAAAAACCTTGATTGGTGCAGAACTCTAAACTTGAGTATGAAATTTACTTTCTAATTCTGCAGCAATATTACCGCATCCAGCTTCCCTAAATTTCATCAAGGATTCTCTTAAAGAGGATTTGCTTGATGATGAAAAAATATTGGAATGAGCTAGCCACCATCTTGCAGAATATCTGATCGATGTATTGCTACGAGTAAATTTATCAGGTTTAGTGAGTTGATTAAAACGTGTTTTAGCCAGTTCAAGATTGTCAGCAAATAACACCTCAACAAGCCTTAATTTCAACGACTCAGCCATCAATTGATTGTCGATTTGTTGACAGTTTGCATCAACAAAATTTGTCACCTCATCAAGCGTTTTTGTCCCGAAAAGATACTTTGCAATCACCTCTTTGGTCTGTAAATGAATAATTATGGAATCGTCAACTGAGCCAATATTACTCATTGATTCAATGATTTCTAACCCTGTTGAAAAATCATTATTTGCAATTGCAATTGAATGCTTTATTAGCGATATCGCGACA
>DUKP01000174.1:1865-5028 GCA_013329295.1 Candidatus Poseidoniaceae archaeon | reverse complement strand
ACAGTGTGGCTTTCATAGAACATTCTACGAGCGATCTCTTGCCTGAATAAATCAGTATGACGAGTTCTTTGCCACCATTCTGTTTTCAAATCATTACCGGTAGGAGGCTCAACTCTAATTCTGTGAGGGTTGTGATGCACTGGTAATCGACTGTATAATGTATGTTCTAGATAATGCCAAACCGAAACACTATGGATATAACCGGTTAAAACTCGAGCAAGAATTTCACTATCTGTAATTTCTTTACCGGAAGGAAATCCAGGAACTAGAGCATTTAATTCATCAGCCCACTGGACCAAATTATTCAAGTCAGATTGATTAGCAACAGTTCGACAAAATTCTAGGATTACATCATAATATTGTTTCAAAGCTTTACAATATGGACCTGGAAACTCTGGAGGGCTGAGTGGGAATTGATAATTTGGATATGCAGAATTACCCTCTATTCCTTCATAATATGTCATAAAACCATGAAATACATCTTCTCGAGGACCAGGAAATGCAGTATAGATTTCACGAGGACTATTGTGAGCATAAGACCGAGGACTCCATCTCACACCATAATTCAACGGTAATTGTAGATATGAATGGGCTTCAATGATTTTTGCAATTGGATTATTTTCGGGAATATATTGTCTAGTTATCGCGATAACTGAATCGGTCGGGAAGTGTAGTGATGCATGAACTCCTCCAACCAATGAAAGGGATGAGCCTTGTAGCAAGAATAGACGTGCTCTTTCCCATGATTCACCTTGATTAGGAGTGAATGATTTATCATTTATCGAGATAGAAACAACCTGCAATCCTTCGTCTATCAAACGAAATAAACCAATTACAGATGCTATGTATACGCCAGGATAGGTTTTCTGATCTTTCAGATGAGAATGGTCGATTTTGTATAAAATATCCTCGGATGATTTCTGTTCAAAAAAAGTTTGAAAAATCGTCAAATCATTATCAGTAAATTCTGAGGTTAAAAATCTACTAAAAGGCGAATTCCAGTAAATATCGTTCAGCAGTTCATCATCTAACGATTGAGGCAGATTATGTGCGACTTCTAATGAACTCCAAGTTTCTCCAATCAATGCTTGCATATATCTCTTGACGATTTTAGAACGAAATTCTTGATATTCTGAATCGGCAATATCTGTTACACTAGGAGGCATTCTTTCTGGATATTGTGGACATTGTACAGGTTTTGTGTCTTTAGGAGGGACCCATTTTTCTTGTCGTGATGCCATTGAGCGTTCATCCATCACAGTTCTAAGAGTTTCAATTTTATTTTTCCAGTTAGAATTCTTGATGCGACTTTGTAAATCATAACCTTCTTCATTTAATGACTCGCTTAACCAATTCAAGACGGTTTCTTCCTCACTACTAATGCCTTTAAAATTCGTCGAAGAGTACAATTTCAACGATGTGGCGACCGTTATACCAGTAATTATTCCTGGTACTAAACTAAAAACCAACCAAACAGGTAGAAAAGCGATAATCCCGGACCCAATAATTGCATTAATTCCTAAACTACCATGTGCTTCAGCTATTGATTGTGCTCTAACAATATACTCGGACGATTTACTATCTTGTGAAAGTACAGCCAAAGCTGCATCAACTTCTTGTTCAGAAGGAGGCTTGCTAAGCCAAGTTGTAACTTTATCAAATGGGAAATTAGGGTCAAGTTCTTGTTCTCTTTTTGCCATCTCAATTAGTTTATTTTTTTCATTTAATTGAACAACACCATCTGCCCAAGCAACACTTGCTGCCAATAAAACCGATGAGATTGCAACTTGTTGAGCCGACTCCTTGACCAAATCAAGCAATGAACTTTTGTCCTCTAAATCAGGACTCGCGGGCTGTGTCGGCTCAAGCACGACCTAGTGATTGGAGATGAGTATTTTAGTAATCCGATTGATAGAATCTATGTTTAATTGACAAGAAACGTCGGCTCATAACTTATTTAATAGTATATTTTAGAATTTTCATGGCAACAGCGGAAGCGGATCTAGAGAAGCCATTTTTAGCAGCAATATTAGACGTATTCCGTGTTAAAAATATAGATATTTGGAAGGCTTTACAATATTCATTTTCAATGATAATGGTTTTCGCAATTTTAATTTCGCTGACATCAACGTCATGGTTTGTAATTAGTAATCATCAAGATGACGACTGGCTCTTTGGGTCTTCAAATACTGGATTCAAATATGGAATAACAGGTTTTGAACTTTATACAGAATCTAAGGAAGAAATATCAGTAGAAGTCACATATGTAATTCCTTTTTCTGAATGTGACGGTTGGGGCTCTAACGACTTTTTTGATGGGACTAGTGATGTTGAAGATCTCCAATGCGACACTATGTCGATTGGAGGCAAAATAATAATTTTCAGTTTCTTAATTAGCCTAGTTTCGATTTTGGGCCTGCTTTTTGCCTCCAGTTACCTTGGATTAAAATCCCCAAAGGGAGACTTTTGGACAGAAAAGTATCCTAAATACAGTGATATCGCTACTAAAGTAAGCGCAATATTGCCTTTGATTGCAGTTTTGATTTATGCGATGTTTGCATTTGGATTTGACGAAGAATTAGTTCTATCGTCAACAGCTTTAGATGACTCAAGTGTTGGATTAGGCATGACTTGGTGGTTGATGTTTTTACTGTCATCAACATACGCGGGATTAGTTTTTAGAGATAAAATAAAACAATTATCTGCAAAGCTTCGCAGTAAGAAAAATGACAACTAATTCTGTTTTTGTCAACTAATTTGACAACTTATGGGCGAAATATTACCAACCATCAACTAAGCCAAAGACCATGGCAGATAGTTCTACCATTGACGACATTCTTTATCCAAAGATTGAACCATACAGCACAGGAATGCTTCCAGTTTCTGATTTGCATACGATTTTTTGGGAGCGAAGTGGCAATCCAGATGGGCAACCAGCCATCGTAATTCATGGCGGACCCGGTGGTGGTTCGCAACCCGGTTACAGACAATATTTTGACCCAGAGAAATTTGACATCATTCAGTTTGACCAAAGAGGCTGCGGCAAGTCTACGCCATATGCTGAGTTAGAAGAAAATAACACTCATAATTCAGTTGCAGATATCGAGGCATTAAGGCAACATTTCGGAATCGACAAGTGGCATGTTTTTGGGGGGTCCTGGGG
>DUKP01000174.1:0-1474 GCA_013329295.1 Candidatus Poseidoniaceae archaeon | reverse complement strand
ACTCTTCGAGGAATTTTTATGTGCCGCAAAAGCGAACTTCATTGGTTTTACCAACAAGGTGCTAGCCATATTTTCCCCGATGCTTTTGAACCATATCAAAACCATATTCCATTGGCCGAGCAACACGATCTTATTGCAGCATATTATGCAAGATTAACCAGTGATGATGTTGAAGTTAGAAGGGCTGCTGCGAAAGAATGGACTCGCTGGGAAATGGCTACTAGCCGATTGTTTCCCGACCCAGAATACCTTGACAAAGCAGAAGATTTGGATTTTGCAGTAGCATTTGCTAGAATTGAATGCCATTACTTCATCAATGGAATTTTTGTCGAAGATGGACATATTTTGCACAACTGTGACAAGATAAAACACATCCCAATTACCATCGTTCAAGGGCGCTATGACATGGTTTGCCCAACCATTAGTGCATGGGAATTACACAAGGAATTACCGGAAAGCAATTTGATTATTGTTCCAGATGCCGGACATTCGATGGGCGAGACAAGTATTGCAAGAGAATTAGTCAATGCTACAGATGTAATCTAACCAAGTATTAATTCATGATTCTTGACCTAATGAAGCGTTCCTTTGATATGGGGTGTGTGAGTGGGGTTATTGAAGAGGATATACTCTAGGTGATTGTATGGCGGATGAGGGAACAATAACTCCAGAGATTCGAATTAGCGAACTTGAAGATGCACTTGCAACTGAAACAGAGAGACTTCAGAAATTATTCGCAGCATATGAAGGACAAGAAAAGGATCTTTTAGATGCTAGAGCAGAAATTGAAGTTTTAGAAAAAGAAATCATTGAACGTGAAATCGAAAAAGAGGCACAGGAGTCCCTGATTGCTGAGAAAGATTTCCGTATTAGAGACTTAGAAATGAAGGCAACTAAAGCTGATAAGCGAGTTGAGCACTTAGAGCCAGAGTTAGAAAAGATGGAAGAGAAATATTCTCGAGAAAAAGACCGTCTTGGTAAGATCTTCAACATCGCAACAGAACTTGATGATGACCTCAAACTTGCAGTTGCAGAAATGAAGGTAAGAGACGACTGGTATGTTTCTCACATGACTTTGTTCGAAGATTTGAACAAAGCAATCAAGGAAAGATATGAGATGATCGAGCGTGCAGTTGAAGCAGAGCGTAAATCTCAACACATGGCTAGAGCCTTTGAAGAAAGAGTCGATGAAATGGTAGAAGCAAGAGCAGCAGAGATGACTGTTGAAGAGGCTACAGAGATTAACTCTAAATCGACAGACTCAGAAGATAAGGATTACAATGATGAGGAAGTTGAGGAAGCAATAGAATCTGCAGCAGAAGAGGCGGCAGCCAAGGAGTCTTCCGAAGAAACGCCGGCCGAGACCGAGGCAGAAGCCGAAGAAGCACCTGCCGAAGAAGCACCTGCCGGAGAAGCACCTGCCGAAGAAGCACCTGCCGAAGAAGCACCTGCCGAAGAAGCACCTGCTGAAGAA
>DUKP01000138.1 GCA_013329295.1 Candidatus Poseidoniaceae archaeon | reverse complement strand
GGTGAAGACCCTGTTATCAAAATGAAGCAATACAGTAGTGATTTTAATGCTGGACAAATTGGTATGATTTTGATTCATGCCAATGTCACAGGTGATACTAATGACCAAGATACTGGCAATGACGATCCCGCGGAAAATTTGAAACGGATAGATCAATTAGAAAGTAAGTTGAATACTGTTGAAAATACTTCTGCAGTGTCTATAGTTTTCTTGATGAAATCTACAGGTATTGCACCAACTGTTTCAGGTGCTCAAATTTATGAATTCGTTAATGTGACTCCTTTGCCAGATGATATCAAAGAAACAGCAGAAGTTCTACTTAACAATGAAATAACCGCAGATGCTTCTTTTTGGGATTTATTGATTCAGCCAGATAATTTTGGATTGCCAGGAACAAAGCAATCACAAATTTTCTTACTCAATGTGTTTTATGCATCAATTACAGATGAAACTCGTGAGATTTTCATAAACAGCGATTTTGATAGAACATTGATTTATGTTGATATGCCCTTTATTCCAGTTGCAGACACAGCAAAAAGCGTTGAAGCGGTAAATCAGCATGCAGATTCGTTCCGTTCTGTTGACAGCGGTCGTGCCGAACATCTAACTGGAGTTGCCGCTACTGCTATTGAAGTCAATCAGTTGATTGTTGGCTCTCAATACACATCACTTGCATTCGCTATTATCCTAACTTTAATCGTTCTTGCAATTGTCTTTAGAGATATTCAATATTCATTTTGGACTACTTCTCCAGTTATTGCAACAGTGGCTTTGCAATGGTTAGTTATGTGGCAAATGGATGTAACGTTATCGTTGGTCACCGTTATGATTGGTTCAATTTTAGTCGGTGTAGGAGTTGATTTCTCTATTCACATATCTAACCGTATAAGAGAATTAGGCGGTGGAATAAATGCGATCAAGAGTGCTGCAATTGGTACAGGTATGTCATTATTTGAAGCAGCTGTTGTGACATCTCTTGGAATGGTTACCGCATATCAAATTCCAATACCTGAAATCAAGCCATTTATTACTGTAATTTTGATATTATTGTGGGTTGCTGCTGCTAGTGCATTGATTTTACTTCCAGCAATTTTTGTTACTTTGGAAAAGATGGGCATAAGTGCTGGTAGCGATTCAAATGTTATGGCAAGAAAGTTGGGCCTAATTGTCGATAAAAAGGCCGACATAGACGTATTAGATGCAGTAATTTCTAATGAAGTAAAGGATGCATGGTAATCCAAATCTCAAAAGAGCGGGAACTACTGGCCTAATTATGGTCGCCTATTGGTTAATGAAATCGGAACCTCATGTTTATCCATATGAACAGTTAGTTGCTGATGGCTCAACTCACTGGGATGGAGTAAGAAATTACCAAGCAAGAAATATGATGAGAGATGATATGAAGGAAGGAGATTTAGTTCTCTTTTATCACTCTAATTTCAAACCACCTCATGTTGCTGGAATCGCTCGTGTATGCAAAGAAGGCTATCCAGATTTTACTGCACAAGATCCAAATTCTAAGTACTTCGATTCTAAAGCAACTCCAGACAATCCAAGATGGATGATGGTCGATATAGAACCAGTGATGCAATTAGAGCAGATAATTCCGTTAGAAGATATTAGAAATAATCCGGAATGTGAAGGCATGTTGTTGATTAGAAAGGGTCAAAGATTATCAGTTCAACCTGTTGAAGAAGAGCACTTTTTGGCTGTTCTGAGAATGGCTAAACTTAGTCTATCTGATTTGAGTTGATTCAATGGTTAGAGAACAAGTACCAGTTTCAAGTCGTGCTGCAAGCATAGAATATGCGATTAGAGATGTGGTTGTTCCAGCAACAAAATTAGAATCTGAGGGTCACAAAATTCTCAAGTTGAATATAGGAGATCCTATTGCTTATCCAGGATTGCCAACGCCAAAACATATGGTTGATGCTTATGTTAAAGCGCTGAGAGATGGAAATAATGGTTATTCTCCATCTTATGGTTTACCAGAATTAAGAGCTGCAATCGCCCAAGATGAAAGAAGGAAAGGCTGGCCTGCTAGTCAAGATGATATTTATGTGTGTCATGGTGTTACTGAAGCATTGCAAATTATTTTTGCTGCGACTCTTGAACAAGGAGATATTGTATTAGCACCTGGGCCACATTATCCTCCTTACATGGCTTATCCCCAAATGTTTGGTGCTCAAACCCTTGAATACAAATTGAAACCAGATAATGGTTGGAATTTGGACTTTGATGATATTGAATCAAAAATGAGTGAAGATGTAAAGTTACTTGTTCTAATTAACCCTAACAATCCCTGTGGTGCAGTAGTAGGAAAAGATGAGATATTTCGTCTTCTTTCGATAGCAAGGAAATGGCCAAATTGCGTAATTATTGCTGATGAAATTTATGATGGCCTTGATTTTACTGGAGAACAAAGAAGTGTGGCAAGTTTATCCCCAGATGTTCCAGTTTTTGTCTTAAATGGCGTATCTAAAGTGTATTATGCACCTGGTTGGAGAATTGGATATCTTGGAATTCATGACCCAAAAGGTAGGATGAAACTTGTTAGAGATGGTATTGAGAGGTTACTTAGGTCAAGACTTTGTGCTTCAACTCCAGCTCAATTGGGTTATCTTGCAGGACTTGATTCAGACCGAACTTGGATGAAATCTTATTCAGATAAAATAGTCCAACAACGAGATTTATGTGTTTCTAGAATCAATGATATTGAGGGTCTAGAAGTTCAATCTTCTGGTGGAGCATTTTACATGTTTGTCAAATTGACAGATCCAAAATGGCAAGATAACGATAAAGAATTTGTCTTGCAATTATTACATGAAGAGCATGTTTTAGTTGTACATGGTAGTGGTTTTTCTCCCGAACTAGGTGCTGGGCATTTCAGAATAGTTTACTTGCCTAATACCGAAATATTAAATGAAGCATTTAATCGAATTGACCGGTTTTTAACAAGACATAGAACATAATTACCGGAGTATTGATGAGCATAAGATGAATCGGATAATCATGCAAAGGCTGAGAATGCTACCAATAGTATTCTTCATTGCATTTTTGATGGCGTTTTTTGTAGAGACTGTCGCCGCATCAGGAGACTCTTCAGATTCTTTTGATATTAGTCATCTATATCCTCTTGGTGGTGCATTATTAGTTGCCGGATTAATGTGGAAATTTTTCATTCCAATTCAGCTATCTAATCTACAAGTGGCCTTTGAAATTGATGATGATTTGTACGAAGTTCATCGTGTGACAAGGGATCTTGATGATGCAAGAGACCTTCTTTCTGAGGGCTCAGTAGGTTATGGCTTGGGTCTATATATGATGGGTATGACTGGAATATTGGTATTGATTGGAGAGTTTATTTTTGATCCAGACTTTTTCTATACGCCATCTCTTTACATCATTGGATTATTGGTAGGAATCCCTATTTTGATTTCTCCTTGGGAAACAATGAATGCACAACTCTCTAGAAATCAAAGACCATCAAGTAGTAATGCAATATTGGGTTTTTTAAGAAGAACTTTAACATTATTAATTATCATAGGTATCACAATTGCTTCATTGATGTATGGCTTACAAGAGTCAAGTAGTGGTGTGATTGAACCATTTTGGTTAGCATTGGCAATGTTGGTATTCATGTCGCCAACAATATTTGCTTATGGTAGGATTATGGGTGCTTCATGGAATATGTTACTAATTGGTAAGTGGCGAACATCCAATGGGAGAAAAAATCCAATTGATCCGGATAAGCCAGGATTCTTGAATCGACTATTTTCTCTAATTTTAGTAATTTTCCTGTTAACCATGCCAATAACTGCGCTCAATGGAATTGTTACAGTGTTGTATGTATTGATAGCATCTCCTGATAATGCTTCAGAGGTGTTGAATTATGGTGGTATAATTGGCTATTCCATTTACGTTAGAATCGATTTAATTTCAGAAATTCTTTTCCATTGGGAATTTATCAAGAGTTTGCCCCAATTTTTATCATTATATCTATCATTAAACATTGCAATTGTAGGTCTTGCCTTTATTTTTGAATTAACAAGAAACTTAATGCTTGGTGGGCAAAGTTTTGGTGGGATATTTGGAGTAATCATTGACAGTCCCCGTGATATAAGAACTGAGGTTGAAGCCCAATCAAGACAACTTAAATTTGCTTTTGCTGGTTTCTCTGGTTATACTGTTTTGTTATTGTTACTAGTATGTTACAAAGAATTTGGAGGATTAATGCCATTCACTGATACTTTGGAAAATAAATATGGATTTGATGAAGGTAATCGTTTATTAGCAACATGGATGTTTATCGCAGTTGGTCAACTTATTTTCTTACTTACATGGCTTGTTTCCATAATCCGTTTTGGTTCTCTGAGAAGTTTGCGTTTTGACTTGAATCCAGATGAGAGACGTGAAGGTGCAGTAAGATTGGCTGGTGGAGATTGGATGAGAACACTGGTAGATGAGGCAGCTTTAGTTGAAGATTTAGACTCTTTAATTAGATTTCAAAGACGTTCTTTGGATGGCGACCCCTCGGTAATTCGTTATGAAAAAGCACGTGCTAGGATGTGGGAGTTAGCCATAAGGGGATTATGGCCATCTGCAATAGAAGAAGCGAGGAAAGTTCTAGCGCAAGCTGGTGGTGATGATGATATTGCTCGAATGATTATTGCAACAGGCCACATGTCATCAAGAAGGCTTGATGCTGCAAGAGATGCTTTGCATGGTTTGGAGCAACCTGAAGGTTATGATGAACCAGAATTATTGGCGTTTGTCTGTGAATGGCTAGATCCGTTCACTGGTAATGTTAGCGAAGATGATTTTTGGGATTGGGAGAATAATAGTTGCATAAATAATCTTCAACATCAAATTCAGATGATTAGAGGATGGAACCCTAA
>DUKP01000132.1 GCA_013329295.1 Candidatus Poseidoniaceae archaeon | reverse complement strand
GATGCAGACAAAAAAGAGCAGTGTGACGGATTAACATTTCTTGAAATGATGAACCAAAATAGTGACATTTGTACTTCAAGAGATAATGAGTTTGATGCTATGGGAGATGATAATTCGTCAGGTTTCTCATGGTCGGTAAAATCAGGCGAGTATTATGTTGGCATAGGAACTTTTTCTGAAACACCTGATGACTTTGAATTGAATGTTGATTATGAAGTTAAAATGACATTTTCAGCAGCAGGATATTTTGTGATGATTTTGATGTTAGGTAGCGGTTTTGTTTTGAACAAATACCAATAATTATTCAATGCCTTCATAATAAGATTCTACCGAAGCATCAAGTTCTTGCATTGCTAATTTTTCATCTATTGTTTGTGTAATTCCATCCATTCTAACCGCGACACCGTCGACCCACATATCCAAGCATCGCGCTCCATTGAATACTAAATTAGCAATATGTCGATTATTCGAACGACCTCGTGGAAACATTCGCAAATCTTCAAGATCCCAAGCAACCCAATCTTTGCTATCTTTGGTAATCATTTGGAACACATCCTTTGCCGGTAGTAGAGTAGGGTCCCAATGGTCATGTCTTTGAACGAGGGCAGCAGTTCTTGCTTCTGCAAGAATATTAAGTCCGTTACCCGATGATGCAGCACCATCAGTGCCAATTCGGACATCAACGCCTTCAGCCTGAAATGCTGGTAATGACAAGGTGCCGCCGCATGCTAATTTCATGTTAGAAGATGGGCAATGAACAGTGGTTACATCATGCTTCTTGAGGATTCGAATTTCATTTTTCTTAACCCAGCTGGCATGGGCACAAACAGTATTGGGTTTGAAGAAATCAATACAATCCAAGTATTCTACAGGATATTTACCAGTTTTTTCAAAGCAATCAGCAACTTCTTTTCTAGTTTCACTGACATGAATATGCAATCTTCCACTTCTTTTCTCAGCCAATTCTGATGCTCTAATTAGAGTCTCTTCACTGCATGTGTAAACAGAATGGGTAGCAATTGCATATTGGATTCTATCGGTTGAGGATTGTTTGCTTAGCAAAGTGTCTAATTCATCTAGGGCCGATTTAGCATCAAGGTGTGAAGGCAGTGCAAAATCACTTACAGGGCCGCCGACCAATCCTCTAATGCCAGCATTATCCAATACATGTCCAGTTACAGCTGGATAGAAGTACATATCAGCAGCAAAACTGGAGCCAGTAGCAATTAGTTCACAAGCCGCAGCAGTTGCACCAACTCGAACAAACTCTGGATTTAGTTTTGCTTCGGTTGGGAATATAGCTTCATTTAACCAACGGTCAAGTACAAACCCATCACTAAAGTCTCTAGCATTTAGTTGCATAGCTAGATGAGTGTGCCAATTTTGTAGAGAACGGGTAAGCAACTTGTTTGAACCATCGATAACTTGTCGTACATCTTCATCCCCATTAGATTTTGACCAGGAGCCATCATCATGGAGCAAAAAATCTCCAAGATGTTTTTCTCCTTTGTCATCATACAGCACAGAATTGGTATATCGTGCTGCATATTCTGAGGTCATAGTTAACCATTCCTTGGTAATGGGTGATGGCTTGATTATTTAATTGTCAGTAATTGTTTGAGAGATTTTTAACTTAAATTTCTCAGCGCTATACTCGAGGCTGGCAATTCCAGGCAATAGACGTCCTGCAAGATAATTCAAACATGCTCCTCCTCCAGTTGATAGGTGCCCCATTTTATCACTTAAGCCGCGATTCATTATCAGAGTAGAAGTGTGACCTCCGCCGACAACAACGTAACCGCTGGATTCTGCACAAGCATTCAGCATCTCAATAGTACCAAGGGCAAAGTCAGTCAGTTCGAAAACACCGGCAGGACCATTCAAAATAATTGTACCAGACTGCTTAATTGCAGCTGATAGCGCCATAGTTGAATTGATTCCAATATCAAAAATTGGCGCATCGATAGGAAGTTCTTCGATTGATAGATCTACACGATTATCTTCTACATTAGCTGCCAAATCTGTTGGCAAAACGATTTTGTCATTAAAATCATTGAGCATCGCCTTAGCGGTTTCGACAGTCTTGTGGTATGATTCTCCAAGTTCATTGACTAGGAAATCGTGATTAGTTTGTCCAATATTGATGCCTGAAAATTCAATTAGTAAATTCGCAACTCCGCCAGTTGCCCAAATTTGGTCTGCAATTCCTTTTCTCAGCATATTATCAGCAATTGATATCGAATCCTCTACTTTGATGCCGCCAACAACGGCTATACATGGCCTTCGTGGATTTTCCAAAGCAACATCTAATGCATCTATTTCTCGCATCATCAACTCGCCGGCAACACATGGAATTGTATGTGTAAAACCAACAATCGATGGAGTGTTACGATGAGCACAAGCAAAAGCATCGTTAACAAAGATATCAACAACGCTTGATAGCCTTTGGATAATTTTGGTTTCAGCCATAGTATCAAAATTTCCCTTCACTGAAACCTCTTCTGGATCCATTCTTACATTATTGAGCATTAGAATTTCACCATCTTTCAAGTTCTCAATAGCATTCATAGCTTTGTCGCCATGTATATCTTCGACCCATTTGACATTACGGCCCAATACTCTACCAAGTTCTCTAGAATGACCAAGAGTATTGGTAAAATCCTTTTTTCC
>DUKP01000076.1:20223-20355 GCA_013329295.1 Candidatus Poseidoniaceae archaeon | reverse complement strand
CCATTGCAACAGAATCAGTTTATGTATACTAACCAAGATTGAGTAGCTTCATCATAGTAAGATAGTGTGCCATCAGGTGCCATTGACCAGTGAACTCCGTTTTCTTCCCAAGTTTGGTTTTGTTGTTGTACC
>DUKP01000076.1:0-19895 GCA_013329295.1 Candidatus Poseidoniaceae archaeon | reverse complement strand
TTGTTGTACCCCTTGTTGTTCAATCGTTGGAACTTCTTTAGAATCGTACATTTCTGCCATATTTGCTTCAGTAGCAGTGTCTTGATATGTGGCTTCAGCAAATGGTGAATTATTCTGCGATGGAGCCCTATTCCTAACAACTAACAAAGCACCAATTACCCCAATAGCAAAAATTGCAATAAGAATAAACATGAATCCAGTGCCATCTTCTTCTGCTTTAGCTTCAGAACGAGTAACATCTTGTGGATAAGCATCTAATCTATCTGGCACTCCATCACCATCAGTATCAACTGATTCATTTCTATCTTGAGGGAAAGCGTCATCTAAATCATTTACCCCGTCACCATCAGAATCTAGTTGAGTTAAACTACAACCATTGTTATCAATAATTTCACCGATAGGAGTGTTTGGACATGCATCTTCAGCATTCACAAGTCCATCCTGGTCGTCATCTTTTTGGAATTCTGAACAGCCATTTTGATCAACCGCTAGCCCGGGTAAAGTATCGAAACATAAATCATCAGAGTTCCAAATATCATCATTGTCTTCATCTAGTTGTGATTGGGAGCAGCCATCGGAATCTACCTGTTCACCAATTGGCGTAACAGGGCACTGGTCAATGGTATTGTCAATCATATCACTATCATCATCATATTGAATTGGTGAACAACCTACAGAATCAATATCGAACTCACCATCGCCATTCAAGTCTAGTAGTGTAGTATTGGGACATTGATCGACGTTGTTGAAAACACCATCTAAATCTGAATCAATTTGTGATTCAGAACAACCGTTATTGGCAGCATTTTCAGAAAGAGGAGTGTTTGGACAGGTGTCAAGGTTATCGTTTACACCATCACCATCAATATCACGTTGGTCAGCTGCACAACCAAAACCGTCAACAGGTACATTTGGATTAGTTGAAGGGCATGAATCTAAAGCATCATTAATGCCATCATTATCGCTATCTAATTGAACATTAGCACAGCCTGTAGAATCTACCATTGCATTTTGGGGTGTTGATGGACATAGGTCATATTGATTGACGACTCCATCATTATCATCGTCTAATTGAGTTTCAGAGCAACCATTGATGTTAACAATTTCACCAGCAGGTGTATTTGGACACCCATCTTGGCTATCTGAGACTCCATCTTGATCGGAATCAGTTTGGGAAGTTGAACAACCGTTTGCGTCTACAACTTCACCAAACGGTGTACCTGGACACAAGTCTGGATTGTTGCCATTTGCATTGTCGCCAAGTCCATCTAAGTCTGAATCTTGCCATTGAGTATTGTCTTGAGGGAATTTATCTGGGTTGTTGCCGTTTTGATTATCGCCAAAACCATCACCATCAACATCTAACCATTGTGTGCCATCAGATGGGAAGGCATCAGGATTGTTGCCTTGTTGGTTATCTCCGTAACCATCGTTATCTGAATCATACCATTGAGTGTTATCTTGAGGGAATTTATCTGCATTGTTGCCATTGATGTTGTCGCCGTAACCATCGCCATCAGCATCTTCCCATTGAGTTCCATCATTAGGGAAAGCATCCGGATTGTTGCCATTGGCATTGTCGCCATAACCATCACCATCATTATCTGCCCATTGAGAATTGTCAAATGGGAATGCATCTCCATTAGTGCCACTTGAATTATCACCATATCCATCACCATCAGTATCAGTCCACTGTGAGCCATCTGCTGGCCACATGTCTGGATTGTTACCATTGGCATTGTCACCATAGCCATCGCCATCCGAATCAGCCCATTGGGTTGGATCAAATGGGAATGCATCGGAATTATTACCCAATATGTTGTCACCATAGCCGTCCCCATCAGCGTCACTCCACTGAGTATTATCGTATGGGAATGCATCTGGTGAATTGCCCATTGAATTGTCACCATAACCGTCGCCATCACTATCTAACCATTGAGTGTCATCATATGGGAAATCATCTACATCATCATTGTAGCCATCATTATCTGTGTCCTTTTGTGAGGTTGCACAACCATTGAGGTCTACTATAGAACCTTGAGGAGTATTTACGCAAAGGTCTTGCTCATTTGCAACACCATCACCATCATCATCGAAGATATATTGTATACATGCATAATCTCCAACTATCTGAACATAATTAGCATCATATAAATCAGTAAACAAACAATATACTCCTGAAATAGTTGGTGTATTGTAGTAGAATGTTCCAAATGACATATTTTGAGCGGTAGCAGTTACTGTATTCATTGCAGAATATTCAATGTCAGCTCCACTTGGGTCTTCAACTCTAAATTGTTGATAGTAAGTGTCTCCAGTTACTAGATCTAAGCCTTCGGAAGAGAAATCATTAGTTGTAGAAGTATTACTAAATGAATAGCTAGTGATTATTGCTGACGGTAATTGAGGAACGAATAAAGTACCATGGATGCCAATTGCCCCATCAAGCTCATAATCACGATCTATAACCGCATCTTTAACATAAATAATGGCGACAAATGCGTGCTCATCCATTGAAATAGGGTTATTCCATGAGACTTGCCAAGTTTCTGAAGTAGCGGTTGCGGAGTAGTTGTCATACCCTTCGTCAATCTTTGAGGAATTTATTGCCTCACCCATAGTCATAGAATTATTTATCATTAGATTGTCAAAAGTTACATAATTTATTGCCATCCAATTTATCGTGTATGTGGTGCCTACTGACAAATTAGTTGCAACTATCTCGCCGGTAGTTGAAGATGTAGTTTCAGTAACAAGTACCTCCTGGTATATCTCATCGCCATCTTCATCTAATTTAGTACCCGAGGCATCATATAATTTGGCTTCAGCGAAATAAAGGCCTTCAACATCCCCACCACTCGATGTCAAATTGATTACTTCACTAGTAGCGGTAGCAGTGAAACTGTATGGCCCCATTACTGGGCTAGGTATAGATGTACTATTACTCAAATAATCAACTTCGGTGTAATAGTCATACTGATAATTATCTCCAACAACTAAACCATTCATCTCAATAGTGAAACTGGTTAAGTTGTTCATTGTCACTTCGATGCTTGAAATTGACTGACCGCCACCAGGATTGTCAGTTGATATCTCAACATCATAGACGTTAGAAACTGCTCCAGTTGCTCCAAAACTTGAGTAGTGATAGACTACAAAGTATGCTGTAAAGTTCGAAGTAGCGGTATATTCTCCTGCCTCATTATCAGTAGAGGAAGACATAGAGGCAAAATTGTTGAAACTTAACGTGCTTCCGGATGAGTCCTCTAATCTTGCGTCTACATCTCCGTTAACATGTGAGAATGTCAAATTGAAGTAATAGGTCACTCCGCTGATCATCTGGATTTCATAGTAATCTTCATTTTCGATACCAGCAGAATCAATATCAGCAGTCAATCCAGTACAGTAAATTGGTAGTATTGATGCCAGTGTGGCGATTGTTGCATCGTCATTTGGCTCAAGAATATCAGGAACTGCTGAATTGCCAGTACATGGTGAAGGTACAGCAGAACCGTTGCTGATACCGCTACCGCCACCGCCACCTGTTGAGGAGGTACTCCATGTCCAGAATTCTAAGTCATAAGTACCAAAGCCATCATACCGGTAAATGTGGATGAAAATGGTACCTCCATGACCAGTGCCAGACATTGAGTTGTTTGTTGTGACATATTCAGGATTATTCAATATTGAAGAATCAATCGTATTCATATTAGAATCATAGATGTATAATTCAAAATCATTGGAGTATGTTATACTACCATTAGTCGAAGTTGTTGGATAGGTAATTTGGAAGGCAAACCCTTCATTAGCATTAAGAGTCACAGATAACCAATCATCATCATCTCCGTTTAGGTCAAGTTCAGCGCTATTTACTCCTGAATAATACGGTGCTGCTCCATTGAGTGGTACCGGGAAGTTAGGATCCGATTGTAGGGCAGTATTGGAATCAGGCAGGTCGTAATTTGTTATACCAACATCATTTTGAGTGCTTGGATTTGATGCTGATGCTGAAAACTTCCACAAAGTTACACTGTAGTTGTTATCATACACAGGACTGCCATGATTAGCAGTACATATTTCGATATATACTGTTTGAGCATTGGTTCCAAAAGAGCCATTCGTAGTGACATATTCTGGATTATTGCTAGTGTAAGATGTTACCACAATATTATGTTGTGGTGAATCCCAAAGACCCAAATCAAAATCATCAGCCGCATCAAAACTTAAGCCTACAGCGAGGCCTTCATTTGCGGCCAAGGTTACACTAAAGTAATCATAATCATCACCACCGGGAAACAATTGGCCTGATACGGTAGTGGTTCCTGAAAAAGCCAAATTAGGTATATTCGAGCTTGTTATGCTGTTTGGTAAGTCTCCTCCAGTTGCGATATCATTCTGGGTTTGTCCAGATTGATAAGCGAACTTCCAAATTGTGATTGTGTAGTTCTCATCATAAATTGGTGGTTGGTGAGTGTTTGACATTATTTCGATGTAAACTGTGCCAAAGTAACCTGAACCATTGGTAGTAACATATTCTGGGTTTGAGTGCCACGAAGTGTCAAGATAATTCCCACTGCTGTCGAGGAGACTAATATCAAAATCATCTCTTACATCAAAAGACAATTCGGCAGCAAGCCCTTCATTTGAGCCTAAGTTTACTTTCAAGTAATCATAATCTGAAGCGGGAATAAGTTGTCCATTGCCACTTACTTGACCCGAGAAAATGATGTTGGGAATTGCACTTGGGTTTGATAAATCATTAGGTAAATCTCCTCCAGAAGTACCAAAATCATTCTGACTAGAAGTAGATGCTTGTACTGGTGCTGCTAATAAAGACAATACGGAGAATAACATCAATCCGCAAATTAATAAGCACCTAGACTTGATATTTGTTGTTGAACAATCCATGTTGGACATGGTTATTCCAAGGTATACTAGTTTAAGATGTTCTCCCAAATAGAAGCAACTCAAATCGCTGTGGGAGCGACATGTCCATCATTTTTGTCATCAGGTTTTCTAACTCTTGACCATACTCCACCCATCAACTCGTCATGGCATTGTTGACAGTAGTGAAATCTTCTGTATGCTTCTCTAAATGAATATGCTTTCTTACCAGTGGCTACCAAGTATCCTTCAGGAGACAATCGAGAAACTATTTCTCCAACTTTCCCGCACCCAGGAAAATCGCATACAGTTTCCGCCGCCATAATCGTCCCTACTACTGGTTCCACTTTAATGGTCGTATCTTACAAGTCAAAAACACAATCATTCCTCATTTGGTTCAATAACTACTAATGGAATATTTGCTTCTATGGATTGACCTTCATCACAATTAACAGAAATAACAGTTCCAGAAACTGGTGCTTGAATTTCATTCTGCATTTTCATTGCTTCAAGAATTAAGATAACTTGACCTTCTGAAACTTCTTGGCCGACTTCTACCTCAATAGTAACAATTTTTCCTGGAATATTAGCAGATACTGTGCCAGATTTCTTTTTCTTTCCACTACCAGTTCTCTTCTTTTTGACCACTGGTCCAGAATCTGGAATTTCAATTTCATAAGTTGTATCTTCAACGGTAGCGTGCCATTTGCCATCATCTGATACATCTACCGAAACTTCGTATTCAATACCATTAACGATTACTTTTTTTATTTCGGTCATTTTTTCACCTCCATGGGGATCTCGCTGAATTTCTATTCATTAGAGTATTCAATCCCATATTCATTCTAATGTGATCTTGAGTCCAAGCTTGACCAGATTTCCTACCAACTTGAGAGCTGTCGTCACCTTGATTCTCTACAATGGATAAAACAGCACATATTGCAGCAATTCTCAAAGTAGCTTCATCCGTCATAACAAGTCCTCACAATGGGATATTACCATGCTTTCTCGCAGGTCTTAATTCTTCTTTATCCATCAACATTTCAAGCGCACGTGCAAGTTTAGTTCGAGTTTCACTAGGTTCTATCACATCATCAATATAGCCAAGTGCGGCTGCCTTGTATGGGTTAGCAAACTTTTCATTGAAATCCTCGGTAAGTCTAACTCTTTCCTGTTCAGGATTTCTTGCACTTTTCAGTCTTCGTCGATGAATAATTTCTACTGCCCCATCTGCACCCATTACAGCTAATTCAGCTGATGGCCAAGCAACATTGTAGTCTCCACGAATATGTTTTGAGGACATTACATCGTAAGCTCCACCGTATGCTTTACGCAAAATAACAGTCAATTTTGGTACGGTTGCTTCAGCAAAAGCATAGAGTAACTTAGCACCGTGTCGGATTATTCCTCCCCACTCTTGATTAGTTCCAGGTAAGAATCCAGGTACATCTTCAAAAGTAATTAGCGGGATGTTGAAAGCGTCACAAAATCTAACGAATCTTGCTGCTTTATCGCTAGCATCAATATCCAAACATCCTGCTAAAATCTTAGGTTGATTGGCAACAACTCCAACGGTGTGTCCATTTAAGTGGCCAAATCCAATTACAATATTTTGTGCCCAATCCGCTTGAACTTCCATAAATCCATTATCATCGAGAACTTCTGAAATTACATCGACTACATCGTATGGTTTGTTTGATTCATCAGGAATTATTGTGTCAAGTTTATCACACGCTCTGTTTACCGGGTCAGAGGTTTTCTTTGTCGGTGCTTTTTCCAAGTTATTAGATGGCAACATATCACATAAATCTCTGGCTAATTGAATTGCTGATTCATCATCTTCAGCAGTAAAATGCGATACACCAGAACGACTACCATGAGTCATTGCTCCTCCAAGTTCTTCAAACGAGACCACTTCATTGGTTACAGTTTTGATAACCTCTGGGCCAGTGATAAACATGTGAGCCGTTTGATCAACCATTATTACAAAATCAGTTATTGCTGGAGAGTAAACTGCTCCACCAGCACATGGACCCATAATTACAGAAATTTGCGGGACAACACCAGATGCTCTAACATTTCGAAAGAAAATTTCTGCATAACTTCCTAATGATGCTACACCCTCTTGAATACGTGCTCCACCACTATCATTCAATCCAATTACTGGTTTGCCTGTTTTTAGCGCCATATCAAGAACTTTACAAATTTTCAAACCATGCATTTCACCCAAAGAGCCACCATATACTGTGAAATCTTGTGCGAAAGCAAAAACTTCTCTACCATTGATACAACCATGGCCTGTCACTACTCCATCACCGGGAATAACGTTCTTATCCATATCAAAATCTCTACATCTGTGTTCTACAAGCGCATCAATTTCTTGAAAAGTACCATCGTCTAGGAGAATTTCTAACCTTTCTCTTGCGGTTAATTTACCTCTGTTATGCTGAGCATCAACACGGTTTTGCCCACCTCCAGCTTCACTTTGCGCCTTCCGGTTTCTAAGGTCTCGAAGTCTTTCCTCAGTTGTAGGCATGTCTTCCCCAGCAATATGTACCTCAAGGCCGCCTTTATTGATTACCGTGATTATGAGGTCCGAACAACTATGATTAGGCCTAAAATTATGGTGGCAATGCATAAACAAGGGTTTTCTTGATAGGTAAGGAACACTTAGACTAATCATGGGCCAAAACTTGCGCATTGTCATCGCCAAACCGGGCTTGGATGGTCATGACCGAGGTGCTAAGGTTGTCGCACGCACACTTAGGGACGCAGGTCATGAGGTAATTTACACCGGCCTTAGAAGAACAGCAATGCAAATTGTTGAAACAGTAAGAGATGAAGATGCCAAATTCTTGGGACTTTCTTCCTTATCTGGCGCACATAATCATTTATTTCCAAGAGTTTGTCAATTGCTAATTGAAGAAGGACTCACTGATGTGATTGTATTTGGTGGAGGAATTATTCCTGAAGATGACCGTTCTGCTTTGCATGAAAGTGGAATTAGAGCAATTTTTGGTCCAGGTACACCAACAAATGAAATTCTTGAATTTATTGATACTGCATCTAAAATGACTGACGTTGGAGTTGGTGCAGAAAATAAATGGCAGTGGGAATCAACCGCTTGAGGTGAGCAATTGGATTTGAACCTAATCAATGAGGCTGTTGATGGTAGTCGCAGGTCACTTGCTAGGACGCTGAGCCTCATTGAGAATGGTGAGATTAGTATTGAGCAAATACGTCAAGTTTTGAATATAGAAGGAAATCCAAGTGATTCGAAAAGTTGGAATTCTCTTGCGATAACAGGAGCACCTGGTGTTGGAAAGTCATGTTTAATCGATAAACTATTGAGTATTTGGGCAAATTCTGGTTTGAAAATAGCCTTACTTGCTATTGACCCTTCATCACCAAGAACTGGTGGCGCTTTGTTAGGAGATAGGGTGAGAATTACTTCAGTGGATGATGAAGCGCTAAAAGATAAAATTTACATTAGGTCAATTGCGACTAGAAAATCATCAGGCAATGTTCCGTTAATTGTTGCTGACATGATTGAATTCTTGCATATTGCAAAGTGGGATAGAGTGATTGTCGAAACAGTTGGCTCAGGACAGTCAGAAGTTAGGTGTGCAGCAATTGCAGATCGAATTGTAGTGATTGAAGGACCAGCCCGTGGTGATGGTGTTCAAGCTGAAAAGGCCGGTTTACTTGAATTGGCAGATGCAGTTATAGTAAACAAATCTGATTTAAGTGGAGCAGAAAAACACGCAGAAGAGTTGCAAGAATCATTCGAATTAGGATTAGGGGATGCTCCTCCAGTTTTACTTACATCCGCATTAAATGAAACAGGAATTGCAGAGGCTGCACACGTGTTGTTGAATTTGGCAGATTCAGGTCGCTCCGTAAGAGCGAGATGGCGTGAGAGATTACTTGCACATTATGAACGAAAAATACTTGATGCTCCGGATTTGGACAAAATTTTGTCTTCATTGGCGATAGGTTCAATTTCTATCGATGAAGCCATCAGTATATTAGGTGGGCAATAAAATGAGTGAACAAGTTGAGTTAACAAATCCTGTTGATTTGTCAGTAGGAGGCATGAGTGGCCATATTTTTAGAAGATTATTCCACCTTGCAATGTTCATTATTCCAATCCTTTATTTCGAATACGGAGAAACATTTGCAGATTCAGTAGGTATGAGTTTAGATGAGGTTGTAGCTGGTATTGTAATTATTGCAGCAGTTGGAGAAGGGATTAGATTGAAATTGGGTTTCACAGTTTTTGGACAAAGAGAATATGAATCAAAGCAGGTGTCAGCCCTTGCATGGGGTGCTTTGGCTATAGGTTTGGTATTACTCATAACACCAACCAAAGAGTATGCTTATCCTCTAATTTTCTCGTTGACATTTGGCGACCCTTTCATGGGTGAATTGCGCAGAAAAGGTATGGACTCAAAGACTGTCATTTTGGCAGCCTGCGTATTCGTATTGGGTATTTGGCTGGCTTGCTGGTATGCATTTGGAACGCCAATCATAGTATGCTTGATCGTTGCACCAATCGCTGTATTGGCAGAAACACCGAGACTACGTTACATAGATGATAACGCTACTATGCTACTAATCCCTTTGGTAGCAGTAGTAACTCTAGAACCATTTCTGAATGTGATGTAATATTCAATATGTTAAAATGCGGTTTAGTATAGGAAGGATTGAGCAGCATGGAAGAAAGTGATGGCAATTACTCAGATCCGCCACAAAGCGCGTATTATTTTGTATATGCTTTGTCGATAATTCTACTTGGTGTAGCAATGTTCGCTTATCCTCTATGGTAATAATAAGGTAGAAAGCGATTCTTCAAATAAAGAATCCCATACCTTGGTCTATGTGCGGTATATCTGGGATGTTTGCATCACCAGATGAAGTTGTGATACAGAGGATGGTTAGCATTCTTTCACATAGGGGTCCAGATGGAAATGGAATTTGGCAAGATTCAGACATAGCACTTGGCCACACCCGACTGTCAATTGTTGACCTTGTAGGTAGTAGTCAGCCAATAATTGGCAATAATGGTACGGTATTAATTGCTAATGGAGAAATTTACAACCACCTTGATTATAGAGCCAAACTAAACTATCGATGGCAAACTTCTGGAGATTCAGAGGTAATCATTGCATTACATGATAATTTCATCAAAAATGGTGGTGGCGACATGCATACAAAATGGATTAAAAAACTCAACGGGATGTTTAGTTTCGCACTCTGGGATGCAAATAGAAAGGAATTGATTTTAGCTCGTGACCCACTTGGAATAAAGCCATTAGTTCGTTGTAATATAGGTGGTAGCCTTCTTTTTGCTAGTGAAATGAAAGCATTTCATGCACACGAATCCTATAATCCCAAACTCGATGAATTATCTTTAGCATTACGTTTGTCATGGGAATATACACTTGATTCCTCTACTCTAATTGAGGATGTACACCAAGTTAGACCTGGAACAGTTGAAGTTTGGAGATTAGATGATGAATTCAAACCATTCTTATATTCAGTTTCGAGTTTTGAACGCCAGAAACTTAATCCAACCTCGAGTTGGAATCCTAATATTAGTGCTAAGCCTCTTTTAGAATCTTTTACAGTAAGTGTTCAAGAGAGATTGATGGCTGATGTTCCAGTTGGTATTGTTTTATCTGGCGGGCTTGATTCATCTTTAGTAGCAGCAGTTGCTAGTGAAGCTGCAGAGCGTGAAGGGAAACCAGTACCTGAATGTTGGACAGTTGCAGAAAGTGAAGATAATCCAGATTGGATTGCAGCAGAGAATGTCGCATCATCTCTAAATTTGATACATCATCAAAAAATAATGACAGAGGATTCATTTTTCAATGATATTCCTCAACTATCTTGGTTTGGTGAAGATTTAGATGTTTCAGTATTATTTTTCCAACCATTATTCCAAGAGATGAGAAAGCATGTCAAAGTAGGATTATGCGGTCAAGGAGCGGACGAAATACATGGAGGATATCCACGATATAAGTCCTTAAAAGAACACAAAAACTTGGTTCTTGAGAGATTAAATTCTATAGATCCTTCAGTTACTTCTAGTATCCTTAAACGAGATTTACCCAGTGATTCATGTTGGTATTCAAGCAGTTTACATCCTAGTGATTACACCAAAAATTTGGATGAAATGTTAAACTTTGAATTAGAGCATGGACAATTAAGTAATTTCCAACTTAGATTAGTAGACCGGCATTCTATGGCTCACTCTTTAGAAGTAAGAGTTCCTTTCCTTGGAAAGTATCACCGTGAACAATCTTATCGTTTACCAACAGAATGGCGTCTGCCGAATATGGGCTTGGAAAAAGCGGCATTACGTAGTGCTGCAAGGTTGACAGGACTATCAAGAGATATCACAGATCGACCTAAATTGCCGGCGGGAACTGCAACTTCCCCTAACCAATTGAAATCGTTCCTTACAGAATTTTCTCATTTCTCTAAAGATTTATCGAATAAGTATAGCAAATTTACCAAGGTATTGAAAAATCAACCTGATATGGCTTTAGGTCTTGGATTATTCGAGGCTCTACACATAATTGAACCAGCACATAAACGGGTAAAATTTTCTATAGAGTCGTTAATTGAGGAGGTTTTAGTATGAAACTTAATGAATTGAATCAGTTGTTAGAGTCTAAGCGCCAAGAAATTACTGATTGGATGAATACTAAACGTTCTGAAGTCCCTATTCCAATTTATGGCAGTGTTGATGTTAGAGATGCAGGATGGAAAATTGCAGTAGTAGATGCCAATCACTTTCCTGCGGGATTCAATAATGTTGCCTCGGAAGATGAGGAGCATTTAGCTGCATTACTAAAAAATCATATCAATCGTCGCGATAATAAATGTCAATGGATACACCTATATCCTGAATCTCATACTAGGAATGCAGCATATGTGGAAAACCTAACAACGTTGCATAGATTGATAGAAAAAGCCGGTTTTAGGTGTACTGTTGGTTCACCAGAATTAAGTGACCACGGCTCGATTGATGGCCTTTCTGGGCCACTCAAACTTGATGTAGTTGAGATACAAGAAATCGATGGCCAGGAAAGCATTGTGATCGATGGATTTAGGCCTGATTTGATTTTATTAAATAACGACCTTACTGAAGGAATAGTACCAGGACTTGGGACTGGTAGAGTTTCACCCCCTCCTGTTATGGGTTGGCATAAAAGGAAGAAATCACACCATTATGAAGCTTTGAGTGAATATGTCGAAGAAATAGCAGAGTTGTTAGGAATTGACTCATGGAGTCTAATTACTGATTGGTTCGTCTCCATGGATAAGTGCTTAGACAGAGAATCTTGTCGAATAGAACTTGCTGCAGAAGTTGATGAATTTATCAACAAGATAAGGGATAGATACGCTTCATTGGGAATTGACAGAGAACCAGTAGTATTCATCAAGAATGATAGCGGAACCTATGGTTTAGGAATTCTGTCGGTAAAAAGTGGTGAGGAATTATTATCGTTATCTAATAGGAAAATGAAGAAATTAATGTATTCTAAAGGTGGAGTAGAAGTTGAAAACTTTCTGATTCAAGAAGGAATTCCTACTAGGCTGGAAACTGAAAATGGCGGTCCAGTAGAGCCAGTAGTTTACTTGGTTGATGGTCAAGCAGCCTCGTGGTTCTATCGTATCAATGAAAAGAAAAGCGATATTGAGAATCTAAACTCTCCAAGTGCATCATTCCAAAGTTACTCAAATATTGGCAATTTGTATGGTGAAAATGCTCATGGTTGGCACACCTTAGTGGCAGAACTTTCCATGCTAGCAATGGGCAAAGAATTCTCTGCTTACCAAGATTGATTTTTATTGTCAGAAAGAATACATGATTATACTGAACAAGTTCTCGGAGAGATATGGGCAGAGCATGGTTATACTCACTAACCATCCTTGTAGGGTTGTGGGTATCTGCCACTGCATTTGGCGGACTAATGCCTGATAACATGGCAGAATGGCCAGTGAACATTTGGTGTTGGTCAGTATTTGGCTATATTTACAAGTCTACCAATCGTAAAGAAAGAATAGAGATGTTGACAGTTCTTGCTTTTGCTACCCCAATGGAGTTATTCTTTAGTGAGGTTTGGAAAATTTACGAATATCAAAGAGGATTAATGCCATTATTTGTTCCCGCAGGCCACTATTTCCTATTCGATTTAGGCAGAATAATAGCGAGTAAGTTTGATCAAAAGTTAGCCATGCCAATTCTGCTTCCATTCATTCCGATGGTTGCATTCGGGGTATGGGATGGAACTGATACTTCAGCCACACTATTGCTAATCATGGTACTTGCATTTACCAAATATGGCCCACAACCTTGTTTGTATGCTTCAATGGCTTGGGCAGCATTAGTTATGGAAATAGTTGGTACACAATTAGGCAATTGGACTTGGGCAAATGAGGTGCCATGGACTGGATTGACCGCTTGGAATCCCCCTTTATTAGTTGGTGCATTCTATTGTTTAGGTGACTTATTAGTCAATATGACAGTCGTTAGGTTTGAAGAGAAGGCCTCCGTCGGGGTGTATGAATGACATCAAATGAGGACTTGAAAAAGCGCAGGGAAAAAGAAGCCTTGCGTATTAGAACTTCGTTAAATCGTCAGCGTAGTGTTCAACATTCATCATTGAAAGGAGGCGAGAATACTGTTGCTTTTGTTCAAGAGCGATTATGTATCGGTTGTGATCAATGTGACATTGTTTGCGATGATAATGCGATTGAACTCTACAAGGTTCCTATGCTAAGTCCATTGATGAATGTAGAATCTAATCGTAAAGCAAAAATTATCAGAGATGCTTGTACAGGATGTAGGCTATGTGTTCTTGCTTGTCCTACAGATGCTATTTCAATGATTGATAGGTGATTAAATGAGTAGCAAGGGCAAAGCCAAAAACGATGCACAACGCTTTGGCGGTGAGTTTGGCCCTTACCGAAAACCAGGGACAACAGGAGTTTCTCTTTCCACATTCAAAACATTAGTTTGGACTTCAAATATTGGTGGATTGCTTCTTTGTGTCATAGCTTTGGAGATGCTATTTGTTAGACAGATGTTTTTCTGGGGATTGATGGCATTGCTAGGTGGTGTTATCATAGCACTATTCCCTTCTAACTATGAGATTCTTGGTATGAGTGGTAATCCCGAAGAAAAGCCAAAGAAAAAACCAAAAAAGAAGTCTAAGTAATCAGGCTTCAGTTTCTATTACTGGAACAGATGTTTGTCCAATATTTTCCTTCTTTTCGTTAATTTGTTGAGCAAGGAAAGAAACTACATCAAGAATCTTAATGTCAGCATATCTTTCATCACCTTCAAATTTCAAACATTCAAAGTGTGTAACACACTTAGGGCAAGCCGTTAGCATTGTATCTGCGCCAGTTGATTTGATTTCTTCCATCCTTGCAACACGTAGAGCTCTTGCATTCTCATTACATGACATCATACTTGATACTCCACAGCACATTGCATCTTCGCCACTGTGTTCCATCTCTACAATACTTACACCTTCAACAGATTCTATCAGTTCACGTGGTTCTTCGTAAACGCCCATCTGCCTACCTAGTCTACAAGGGTCATGGTAAGTTACAGTAGTCTCTTCCTCTGCCTTTAGATTCATATCAAATCCTTGTTCGATCAAGAATTCAGTAGTATGCATGACTTTGATATCTTCGAGTTCATAATCTCTAGCAAAAGTTCTGAAACACTCTGCACAGGAGGATACCAAGGTATCAATTCCAGATTGCTGAATTTTCTTTTGGTTGTAAGCTTTCAACTTTTCAAATACTTCAGTGAGTCCTTGCCACTTTTGGTCATGGCCACAACACTTTAGGAAATCTCTTCCCAAGTAAGAAACGTCTAAGTCTATCGCCTCGAAGAGAGTGAATGCTGAAGTTGTTGCATCTCCTAGGTTCATCTCGCCTTCATTAACATGAGAGAAAACCATTTCTTGGTCTAAGTAGTCAACACATCCAGGGTAGTATCCTACATTAGATTCGATTGGATAATCCTCGACAGGAATGAAATCACTGTTAGCATCTTCTTCTGCTTCTGCAGCAAGGACTGCTTGAAGTACAGTGTGAGGAATTTCAGCCTGAGGCCCTCCAACTATCAAACCTCTTCGAATGTCAACATATGAGTCATAATCAACTAATTGTGGACATGCATTAGTACATGCAGTACAAGTTAGACAGGAATACATAGGAACACCGTCATCTTCATTATTCCATGAGTTGTAAATAATATTCAATTTGTCTCCACCGTTGAATAGACGAACAGGACAAGCATCATCACAAAGGTCACAACCGTAACATTTGTTCATTTCAAATTCATAGCCCCTTGCCATTGACCTTAAGAGAATGAATACCATTGCACCAAAGGTTAGACAAGGAATAAACATGGCATAAATCAATTTAGCATCTAAGCTCTTAGGATTCATATGGTAACTAGGATTGTCAAGTTGGCCAAAACTTGTTCCTCCAAGAGCCATTTCTGCACTATTGCTTAGATTGACGGACTTTCCTTCAAGTGATGCAGGTGCGGAACTTGACCACAATAGTAGTGGCTGGAAGGCATTAATCTCAAGACTTATTTCTTTCATCATTGTGTCATTAAGTGCTAATGGACCAGTTATTGCTACATCCATTTGATAAGTGTAAGTACCTACTGATAGTTCTAATGAATCTCCTGCACAGTTAGTAAACTCGGATACAATCTTATCATTCGAATCGTAAACAACCATTGTGCTACTAATCATTGTTTCAGTCTTCACATCGTTGATTTTTCTTTCTTCAGCTCGATGCTCACAAACTATGTCAGTTACAATTTTATCAACAGATTCGTGATGTCCATCGGGGAATAAAACAGGATCTTCAGTAATTGTAAAAGTGCCCATGGAAGACCAAGAATCAGCATCTGTTAGAACAGTAGAGTCTTGAACAGCATTAATTCCATTGGCCGGATCTTGATGGCCATTAGCATCAGCGAAATCAATAATCACTTGATGTCCTGGCTGATAAATTACCCAATCAATCCAGGCAGAAGTTGGAACAATGCCATCATCAGACCAACCAAATTGGTCAGTGAATTCATTTGTTTCATGTACATGAACATCAACTGGCTGAGTCCTCATTTCTTCTAACTCACCATAATCCGAAATAGTTCCAAGACCTTTTGCCCCCCAAAATCCTTTGTCATAAACATCCCATGTTGCTACAGTAGCAGCAGCGGAAAGAATTAGTGCACCTACTAAAATTTGCTTTGCATGACCCGGAGTGAATGCAGAACCCCATGCTTTAGTAAAAATCATCCGGGCGCCAAAGTAAATACAAATCCATAGAAGAACTCCCGTCATTAGCCAGGGTAAGGCATTGAAAGCTTCCGCTAACCAGGGTTCTCTTACACCACAAAGTAAGTCTCCATGACTATCTAGTTTACAATAGTCGGATCTATTCTTATGATATAATTCCAAGAAAATGTTGATTGAAAATACAGAGATAAACCAAATGTGAGCCAAATAAACTGCACCAGCAGCGGCAAACCATGGGTCTTCAACAGGTCGCTTTTCTCTTCCGCCTAAGAAAGGAGGAAGTACCAAAATTCCTACTGGGATTCCAGTTAGAGCAGCACCCCACCATGCAGCATTCCATGGGAATACTGGTTGGCCGAAAATCTCTCCAATAAATCCGGTAGGTACGGTAAATTGAGGTAGATATTCACCCCATCTTAGATAACCGTATGAGAACAACACATACCAATCAGGGAAAACGAAACCAGCTTGTGCATATGGGTCAGCAGCACCATGAAGTGGTGGTGGAATAATCCATGCGTAATACAACAGTACAGCACCCATAAATGCGAAAATCAAAACATCTCTAAGAACCTCATGCGGCCAAAAACCATGACCCATTCTAGTTCGCTTTCGCTTTTCAGCAGTAGTTTGGAGTTTTTCTTTTTCATCCATGTAGGATGAAGCAACTCTACCAAGATTTTCTACTAGTCCCATTTAATTCACCCAAATATCAATGCGGCTCCGCAATTCCCTGTACCCAAACAATAAACAAATGAACAATAATCAAACCAGTCACAATTACAGGCAATATGAATACATGAATGAAATACATTCTCGTTACTGTACGTGGAGTAAGAGCAGAACCACCAAACAATAGTGTAGCAATTTGCTTACCTACTAATGGACTTGAGTTTGCTAGGTTGATTCCAATAACAGCAGCACCATATGCCAAAGAATCCCATGGTAGAAGATATCCAGAATAACCAAACACAATTGTAAGTGCCATTAGCGCAACTCCAATCAACCAATTTAATTCTCTAGGGTTTCTGTAAGCACCGGTAAAGTAAACTCTACACATGTGTAAGAATACACTTGCTACCATGAAGTGAGTTCCCCAATGGTGAACAGCTCTAATGATATATCCAAATGGCAATTCTGTCATGATATATTGCATACTCAAATATGCTGGCGAAGGAATACCTTCTCCTCCTGGGACATAATAGATTCCTAGTACGGTTCCAGTAATAACCAAGATGATGAATGATAGGAATGATATACCACCAAGGCAGTAAAGAGGATACCAATACCAAATTATTCTTAGTTTATATTTTTCAGCGTGAGTAAGTGGCATTTGCCTGTGCATATTGTAGTATGCACCTTTTGACATGTTCCAGTAATCCTGGATTCTAAATCTAGTATCCAACCAAGAAAACACCCACAAAAATGAACGTTCTGCAAAGCCCATTTTGCCAGTTGATTCAACAGCACGCAAAATCTCTCTACGTGGCATCTCTTCATTTTCCTTACGCAATGTAAAGGCAACTAAGACTATGATGAAAGCGATAAAGAACCAAAGAATCCAGAACATTGTAGTCATTTTTTCACCTCAATCACAATATGTGTACCAGTCGAGGTAATCTGTGATTCCCTCTATGTTGTCGCCATTCATTTGTACTGGAATAATTGGCAAACCTACTGGAGCAGGGCCACCTGCAACCTTTATTCCAGCATAATTGAATGTAGCACCGTTAGAACGGTTTCTGTTTGTATTCATTTCCAAAGCGGTTGGATCAAATCTTGAAGAGTGACAGATACAGAACAATTTGGTTCCTCCATCATCAGTACCGTTAGGAGTCCAAGAGTCATCAGTAAAGGAATTCGAAACCAGTTGCCAACCCGGGATACAGCAAAGATGGGTACAACGTCCATAGATAATTACTAGATTGTCAGAGGGGAATATTCTAGGGTCTAAGTCAGACATATCCTCAAAGTGCCCAATACGTTTCCCTGTTTCATCATATCCTTCCATCATTTGGAATCTTGCTTTACCATTTGTCACAGGAGTATCTTTGTTTTTCTCGTGGTCAACATAAACAACGATTACAGGGACACCATTCCAAATTCCAGCAGCACCTGCAGTTCCAGTAGATGATTTTGCAGCTTCATCAACAAAGTCTTGTCTAGTCATTGGCAATTCATGCTTGGCACCGTACCATGCTTCATCTTCTCTTCCTTTAGCCCAGTAAATAACTCCATTGTTACTGCCACCTGAATCAGCACCTGGTGGCAGCAAGATTGCAGAGAATCCTAGAACTCCTAAGGATGCGGCAAGTACACCGGTTGCAGTGTTGAATCCGTACTTTAGGAACTGTCGACGATTGATAATTTTGTTAGTGCCAAATGCTGAATCAGCATCATTGAGCGAAGGTGCAGGTTTCAAATCATATTCTCTAGCCAAATAAATCACACCTTGTATTCTTTCCAGTCTTTTTGATGTTCTGGAATATATTTGTTCATTGCATGCTTAACTATGATTGTATCAGGTAGGATGAATTTAAGATACACAAGTCCCATAAGAATCAATGTCGTAGTTGCTATTGCCAAATGGAATGCAAGTTGTCTCTGGTCCCAGCCATTGGCTAGGCCATAAATCAAAGAGAAAACCCAATAACACGACCAAAATATTCCCCAGACAAAGAAGAACATTGTTAGATAAGATGCTCCAGAAGGTGCTAATTTTGCACTAACAATTGAACCTAATTCAGCTTTATTGAACACCCCTTTGTCTATGGCCATGTCCATCTGTTCTTCAGTCAGTGATGCATCTTCGAGAGACTTTCTAGCATCTTCGACACTAATGTCTCCTTTTGCTACTCCACGCAACAGTTTGGTAATTGTGTCATCCATTATTGGTCACCTCTTCGTCTAATTTTGTAACGCAATCTCAGTTGATTACTTCTACCTTTGTATGATGATGAAAAACTGTATCTGAGCATTAAGCCAGCGAATAGGACTACGGCTAAAACTGCTCCAAATCCTAACAAACCAAGTACGTGTGCTCTAAATTCAGCACCCATGTGTTTTAGATCAACACCGGTTTCTTTTGGCTCCGGTGGGCTGACATTACCATCTCCAGCAAAAAGTGTTCGTGAACCCATAGCAGTAGTTTTTTCATCACCCTCTTGAAGAGCGAAGATTAGTTGGTTCCATTTATCTTCTGGGCCTGGTCCTTGGTCGCCATTAACTGAATTGCCAGTGATCCAAAAATCAACAACACCAGTTTCAGCAGCCGGGGCAGTCCATGATAAAATCCACATTCTATCATCTTGGCCAGCGGCAGCTTCTGTTTGAGTGAGAGTTGTAGGGTCATCTTCCCAATTTTGTAAATTATCTCCAGACAATACGCCATCAGAAACTCTCATTGAGAATCCTGCAGTCCATGGGCTGGCAGCATCTGGGCCGCCAATAATTTGCAGCTTCATTTCGTAAGTTTGACCGGATTCCCAAGCATAGGGTACATCATCTAGAATGATTTGTACTGTGTTATCTGCTACAGCATTATGGCATAGGCATCCTTCTTTAGCTACATCATCAATGGTTTCTCCAGCGTTGGATTGTTCTCCACCGATGCCGCCATGATAAGATGATGCAATACCGGGAAGTGTCAACAAAACCAAC
>DUKP01000133.1 GCA_013329295.1 Candidatus Poseidoniaceae archaeon | reverse complement strand
ATAATTGAAGAATCAAAACCAAATAAAGGTCAACGAACTTTATTTTGAAACTATAATTTCCGCCCAGGAATCATTCTCTTAAACAGTGCAAGTGCCCTTCGATCACTATGTTCTTTATTTTCATCCTGCCAAGTCCTTGGATGGAGCAAGATAACCACTGTCAATAATTCTAATCTACCAAACCACATCAATATCGATGTAAATATCAAAACTCCAGAATTTAATGGTGACCAAGTACTACTTGGACCATAAGAACCTAGAGCAGGTCCAGTATTACCTAGAGATGATGCAGTAATTCCTATAATGCTTTCAAATGATTCATCTAACATCAAAATTGCCAACAATATACTTGAAATTCCAAAAAGACCAATCCAAACAAATAACATTCCGACAATCTTGTCAATTTGTTGAGGTTCTACAACTTCGCCATTCATTCTAATCTGCTTGATTTTTCTTGGTTGGGCAATTCTAACCAATTCTCTCATTGCTACTTTGAAAGCAAGAATAATCCTCATTAATTTTAATCCACCACTAGTGGAACCAGCACAAGCTCCAACAATCATCAAAATCATCAGTACAAATTGAGTTATAACAGGCCAAGTTGTATAATCTTGTGTTGTGTAACCAGTAGATGTTCCAATTGAAATTGCTTGGAACAAACTCTGTCTCAATGAATCAGTTGGAGATATATTGGTTGAAATTAATGCTACCATCATGAATAAAACTGCAGTGAAGATATACACAAGATAAGTCTTGAACTCTTCATCAGAAAATGCTTTCATAAATTCTCTAGCGATCAAGAACCAGATTAAGGTAAAATTAATGCCGCCAACAAACATGAAAACAATGATTATTGCCTCAATTGTCAAAGAATCATAATATCCAATACTTGCATCTCTTGTTGAAAAACCACCAGTTGCCATGGTGGTAAATCCGTGATTTACAGCGTCAAAAAGTGACATTTGGCCAATAAAGTGTAATAGAAACATTTCAAAAACCGTCAAACCAATGTAGATAATCCATAATGCAAATGCTGTTTCCTTCAATTTGGGTCTTAGCCTTGACAATGATGGACCAGTTAACTCTGCCCTAGCCAGAGCCATTCCACCCCCCATAACTCTTGATAACAACATCATACCTAACATAATGATACCCATACCACCTAACCATTGAGTAATGGAACGCCACAGCAAGATTCCCCTCGGTTGAGCATTAATACAATCAACTGTGACTCCAGGTATACAATTAGGACTCATGTTATGTGAAATTACAGTAGCACCAGTGGTAGTAAATCCAGACATCGATTCAAACCAAGAATTTACTGCTCCACGAGCAATATCGATTAAATTTGCATCTGCAGTAAAAGGTCCAACAAAAACTCCACCAAGCCAATATGGAAATAATCCAATGAATACTACAATTGGATAAATTAATGCGACTGCAGCAAACGCTTCACGGTCTCTAAGCCTTTCAGGAGTGTCACTGCGAGTACCAAATTTAAGCATCAAACTACCTATTGTTGGTGACAGAATAATTGGAATCAGAAAAGCCTTCATGGCCATTTCAAAATCATCTAACCATATGGTGATTAAACTGCAGATAAACAATGGGATGCTAATCGCAATTAAGGTCCATCCAAGAATCAGGCTAAGTACATCAAAACGCATGTTTACACCTTGAATTTCCGTTCAAGTTCAGCAACTTTATCTGGGCTGGTAAAAATGATCAAGTTATCTTCAGGTAACAGTAATTTTTCAGGAGCAGGTCTAAGATTCTCCCAAATACCATCAACAGTTCTTCTTTGAATGAATGCTATTCTCATCCACTCACTAAATCCTGCATCCGAGATTCTCATGTTGGAAAATTTATGCGCTGAATCAACCCTCATACTTATCCCAACAATATTAGGAACATTTGACAATACTGCATATGCACCTGCTGCTTTAGTATGTATATGAGCTAAGATATTATCAACAGCAACACGTTTTCTATCAACTGCAAATGTTATACCCATTCTTTGGGTTACTTTTACCAAATCAGCATCATTAAGCAATAATCCTGTACGATTGACTCCCATGTCACTTGCAAGTAAAGCAGCAGCAATACTATCATGGTCAGATTCTAATGCTGCAATTGCAATATGATGTTCTGGTATTCCAACTTCAGTTAAGATGTCTCGGTCAAGATGGTCTCCATGAATCACCTCAAGGTTGGGATTTGATCCAATATGGGTTGCAGAGAATTCATTTGCCAGTTGTAAATCTCTTTCTATGACAGTAACCTTTGCACCATTCATCAACCAATTTTCAGCAATCATTTGACCAATTCTATTTGCACCTATGATAGCAACTTTAGGGGATATTGGGAAATCTGTAGCTTCATGACCAAAAATATTCAAAATTCGGTTAAAACTTGACAGGCCATTTGTTGCTACAGCAATAGTGTCATTTGGCATTAAAACAAAATCTCCATCTGGTACAACGCTTTTTTCTCCAACTCTCTTTACTCCAATAATAAGTGGTAACTCTCCATCTATCGAAGCATTTGCTTCCTTTAATGTATTAAACACAATGCCTTCAGCACTTTTTGTTACATTGAATTCGATAATGTATGAATCATGGCCAAAAGGAATAACTTCCTCAATCGAGGATGATCTAAGACCTGTATGTAATCTTTTGATTGCACTATCTAATGGATTAACTACATGATTTACCTTTGCCCAATTAGTTAGATATCCCTGTTTTTGCTCTTCTAAATAATTCATATTCCTTATTCGGGAAATAGAAAGTAATGGTTTGGCCTTTGACCCTGCATATTGGTAATGAGCATGTTCTGCAAGGGCGCATGCAAGCAGATTTCTTTCATCAGAGTTTGTCGCTGCAACAAATATCTCTGCTTCACCAATTCCTGCTTCATTCAATTTTTCTCTTGTAGTCAAATCTCCATGGATTACCAAAACATCCAAGTTTTGAGCATTTTTTACTGCTCTTGAATCTGAATCAACTAAGACTACGTCCATTTCTTCCGCCCTTAGGGCTCTAGCTAGTTCCGTACCAACTCTGCCGGCACCACCAATAATTATTCTCAAGTTATCACCTCAAATTTTCTGCAAGTTTCTTGATTTGATATGTCCCACCTGTTGTTTCAGGAACATCCAACGTTGAAAATGATCGTGTTCTGTCAACATCATTGCCATGACTGCCTGGTCTGTAGTAATTATTTATCAGATTTCCAGTTGCATCTGCTTCTTCAATCCAATCGATGAATGCTGTAGGCGTGTGAAGTAACCATTTATTATTTACGACATCCACTGAACCTTCAACAAAACAGTCATCCAATACAATGTTTCTTTCAGCACACCATTCGTCATTCATTGGTAGTAATATGTAGCCCCAAGCATGGGCTTCCCAGTAGTTAAATGTCGAATCAGTTAGTGCACCAAAAACGTACCAACCTGGAATCATTTTAGTTCTTAGAATTGAGAAAAAGGCATTTGTCTGTTCATCACAATCTCCTACTCCTGCTGCCAAACAAGAAGGTCCACTCCGTGCTACTACAGGCGCATTTTTGTCATATAGGATATTAGCATGCAGATAGTCAAATGTCGCCCTTGCAAAAGCATATGCGTTAGTTGAACGACCCTCTGGTAGGGATGCAGAAATCGTTTGTGCAGTAGAGGTGACAATTGCATCTTGACCATTGATTGCATAATCAAATCGATTTTTGTTATACCATGTCGATGATGTGAATTGAGCAGCTTTTATACCACCACCACGGTCAACGATATCTGAAAAGTCACCACTACGATCTACATTTATTCCATTTGAACTGCCGTCGACACGAGAATCAACTCTTGATGATGACCACCATGAATAAGATGTGCTAGTAAGAGAAACCGCATATGTGAAAGATGCAGTTTCCCCAGGGTCCAAATTTAGGTAGACTTTTACACATATGTCCACATTACACATATCATCACCTATACCGACTCCAGGCCACCAAATTTCATGCCCATCAGGTGTTATCAATTTATCATCAGGCATTCTTGCAGGTTCACCAAGAAGTGGTATTCCGTATGAAACTCCATTCAAGATCAATTCAATTTGATTTATAGTCTGGATTGACTGAGTCAGTAATGGATCACGATCATCAGTATACTCAAACATTGTTGACTCACCTTCAAGAGTAGATATATCTCTTGGTATTGCAAGATCTTCACTTAAGTAGCTCTCACCACCATTATTGACTACATCGATAGTTTTTCCTACAGTGTAAGTAGATTCTATAGGATACAAGTGATAAGGTGCTGCTGCTAATTGTATATACTCACTAATTCCAGCCCATTTATTGAATACCACTTCTCTCGCCTGAGGCGATAGCATAATGAAAGCAACTAAGCCCAACATAACCACACTCCTAAATCGGTTTTTTCTTCGCTTGAGTATGTTTTTTCTTCTGCCAGTATGAGTTTGAACTACTCCTGGCCTTGTTGGTTTTTTAGTTTTCAAGTAAGTAGTTTCAATTGAACCTTGATTGAATTGCTGTTCTGCAGCAAATTGTTTTGACTTAATATTTGCCAATACTCTACCACATGTGTAACAAATTGTGTCGCCCGGAAGAGTGACACTCCTACAATAGGGGCAGTTACCCATGTTACTCGGCTTTGACGACATTGTATAACGGTTGCCTGCGGATATCCTACAAAGTGTTTATTTTGTAAGTAATCTAAAATTCCGTCTAAATCAAAATCAATGAGTTAAGTAAGTAACTACTCACTTTCATTTACCGAAGATGTGCTTGGTAAACTACTCGAAATCTTGGCTAATTTCCTCTCTCTTGCTTGACGTGCCCAAATTTTACGAAGTTGTTTTTTACCTTCTTTAGGTATTGAATTCCAGATCCAATCTTCAGATGCCCTATTGGCAATTAGCATAACTGGGATTATGAAAATCCAACCAATCGGAGCAGACAATACGTATGCAAACATAACTACGTAACCACATCTCCACATTGTTGCTCTAAGAATTGCACCCCACTTCCTGCCCATTAACATCATTTGTCCTTGATAAGATGAAATAATCGCTTCACATCTAGGTGCCATTATGCTAAGTAATGCAACAGTTAGAATTAGTTGGAAATTAAACTCTGACAAACGCAAGACAGCATAGACTACAACCATGCCAAACATGCCTCCAATGGCCAACCCCAAAGCCCAACCACTGGTAGTTTGTGAGCTACCTGAACGCACTCTATTTCTTCTAAGAATAAAATGGGCAACAATTGATGCTATAAGGCATAACAAAATCAAATTCAAAGGATTGACTACAGTTTCATTAGTCGCTTCAAACTCGATGTTTGGTATGATGATTTGAGAATAAATCTGTGAAGCATATATCCCACCAAGCAAAATACCCCAGAAAATATTGCTCCATGCAGTCGGTAAATCATAAAATCCCGAATATCTTGTCATTACTCCACGCCAACCAAGAGTCATACCAATTAAGGCAGAAACACTTGAGATTTGGAACAACAACAAATCTGAAGCCATTATACCTGCGCAAATGTATTAGTTCATCAAACCGATGTAAGATTTATCCTAAATCCGTTGAATTCAAAGACTTTGAACTATGAGCCGATAATATGGCAAGACTACTTTTGTTCGGTGGCAAAGGTGGTGTTGGCAAAACCACTACTTCTGCTGCAACAGCAATTCATTTAGCAGATTGCGGATTGAAGGTCTTACTCGTATCAAGCGACCCTGCTCATTCTACTTCTGATTCATTGGGAGTAGATATTGGTGTTGAGCCCACACCAATTCCAGGCGTCGATGGATTATATGGACTTGAAATGGACCCTGAATCAAAATTGTCTAATTTATTGCCAAAATTGGGAAATATGGTAGATGGTATGAATTCAGGAAGTGGGCTTGGAGGTATTGGCGGTCTTGGAATGATGCTTGATCCTTCAGCTAAGCAAGAATTAGATGACATAAAATCAGATGTCAAAACTTCTGAAATGATTTTTCCAGGCCTTGATGAAGCATTAGCATTTGATGAACTTCTAAAGCATGTTGAAGATCCAAATTGGGATGTAATTGTCTTTGATACAGCACCTACAGGACATACGCTTAGATTTCTATCATTACCTGAGATAATAGAAGCATGGTCAGGTCGATTAATACGTTTGATGAGAGTTTCTGGAGGCATAAGGTCAATGCTATTTGGTCGTAAAGAAAGTGAAGAAATGAAGCAGGAATTAGAACGTTTTCGAAATCGTGTTCTTCATGTAAGAAGAGTTCTTAGTGACCCTGAATTGACATCATTTACATTAGTGACCATCCCTGAAAAAATGGGTGTTAATGAAACCATTAGAGCCTATGATTCATTGATTGAATATAAACTTCCTATATCTTCATGTATAGTAAATCGTGTCACACCTGAATTTGATCATCCATTTCTTAAGAAACGTCGAAATGCCGAATTAAATCGTATCACAGAATTAAAAGAACTACTGACCCAAGTTGAAGTTTGTTCGATGGAATTATTGGAGCATGAAGTGGTCGGCATCGATAATTTAAGATTGGTTGCCAAAAATTTGTATGGTGAAGTCAAAGAAGTCGATGAAACTCTTGGCCCACATGAAATTGGAACTTTGGTTAAACATAGTATACACCGTGGTTTGTACCGTGAATTTACTGATAAGTTTGAATCAATTTACCTACATTTTCCCGGAATAAAACGTGATGAGTTATCTCTTAGGAGCGATGAAGGAATTCTATATGTTGGACTTAACGGACGTGAAAGGGAGATTGAAACCAGTATTCCTGTTAAAGCCAGCCAAGTAGATGCCAAATTAGAGGGCGATGTTTTAAGATTGAATATACCACTCACTAAGGGATGAATTCAAAGAGGGAAACAGTGACGGGATGTTATGGCACTGGAAGGTCTGTCACGCGGAATCTTTCGTTCCCTCGGCTTTCTTAAGAATCGTCGTAAACTCGATGAGGAAGAGTTACGAGATATGACAAGAAGTTTACGTCGTGCTTTACAAGAAGCTGATTTCAATGTAAGACAGACTAAAGAAATCGTTGAAAGAATGGAAACACGATTGCGTGAAGAAGAATTGAGACCTGGCCTAACTCTTCAAACCCATGCTATGAATATTCTTTATACTGAACTTGTTAGAATTCTCGGACCAGCTCATCAATTTCAACCAAGAGGTGCAACACTTCTTTTGGTTGGTCTATACGGTCAAGGAAAAACAACAACTACAGCAAAACTTGCTGAATGGTATCGTAAAAAGCATGGTTTGAGAGTTGCAGTAATTGAAGCTGACGTGCATCGTCCTGGCGCATATGCACAACTATCACAATTATTGGAAGATACATCAGTACAAGTTTATGGTGAACCTGATAACAAGGATGCAACCCAAATCGTAAGAAATGGTCTTGCAGAATGTTCTGCTGCAGACTTAGTCATTGTAGATACTGCAGGTCGTCATCAACTAGATGAGGAATTGGTTGAAGAGTTGGAAAATATCGCATCTCTAACCAGAGCAACAGAACGTTGGCTCGTAATTGATGCTCAAGTCGGCCAAGCAGCGGGTCCAGTTGCAGCATCATTCCACCAACTGGCAGGAGTTACAGGAATTGTTGTAACTAAATTAGACGGTACGGCAAGAGGTGGTGGTGCATTGTCTGCAGTGGCAGCAACAGGTGCTCCAATTGTACACATTGGTGTGGGTGAGAAAGTATCAGATTTGGAAAAGTTTGAATCGGATAGATTCATTTCTCGACTTCTTGGAATGGGTGATATTCAAGGATTAATCGATCTTGCTCCAGAAGATCTTGATGAAGAAGAAGCAATGCGCCTTACCCAACGAATGATGAGTGGTAGATTCACGCTAAACGACATGTATAAGCAGATGGAAATGATGTCAAAAGTTGGTACTATTGATAAATTAATGTCTTTCTTACCTGGAAATATGCTTGGTGGATTGGGGGGTATGTCAAAATCTCAAAAGCAGGATATGCAGTCTAATTTAGATCGTTATCGAACTATAATGGATAGTATGACTGCATGGGAAAAAAATGAGCCTGCTAAAATTAAGGCTGACAGGATAAAACGAATTGCCAGAGGTTCTGGAGTTAGAGAAAAAGATGTTAGAGAACTAATTGGTCAATGGAACCGCTCACGTAAAATGATGAAGGGAATGGGTGGAAATAGGAAGTTAAACAAGCAAATGCGTAAAATGATGAAGGAAGGAGAAATGGATATTGACCCTTCTTCATTTGGAATGTAAATCAGTTGTTATCAGGTGGTAAATCTGGAATAATCTTGGTATTTTCCGCTTCTTCTGCTAGTTTTTTCGCTGCTTCTTCTTCGGCTATTCTAGCTTCTTCTGCTAATTTGGCATTTTCTTCTGCCAATTTTTTCGCTGCTTCTTCTGCAGCAATTCTAGCCTCTTCAGCTGCCAATCTCTCAGCCTCTTTCTCTTTTGCAGCCTTTTCAATTTCAGCAAATCTCTTTGCCGCTTCAATTTCAGCATTAATCCTTGATTCTTCCTTTAAGCGTTCTTCTTCAGAAATTCTAATTGCATCTTCTACCATTTTTTGGTGAGCTTCATTAATACTCTTTAATTCAGCCTCTTCCTTTAGTCGAATCTCCTCTGCCTCAGCCTTAATCCTAGCCTCTTCCTCTAACCGAATTCTCTCTTCTTCAGCCTTAATTCTAGCCACTTCTTCTGCTTTCAGTCTTGCTTCCTCTTCAGCTTTAATTCTAGCATTTTCTTCTGCTTTCAGTCTTGCCTCTTCCTCTATCTTAGCGATTTCTTCGGCTCTCAATCTTTCTTCTTCAGCAATTCTAGCGTCTTCTTCGGCTTGTCTTCGGGCTTGTTCCTCTTCCTCTGCCCTTTTTCTAGCCTCTTCTACCAATCTTTCTTGCTCTTCAATTTGTGCTCTCAGTTCTGCTTCAGCCTTAGCCCTGGCCTCTGCTTCAGCCTTTTCTTTAGCAATTGCTTCAGCTCTTGCTTTCAGTTCTGCTTCTTTTCTTAGTCTTTCTTTCATGACTAATTCTTCTCTAAGGCGAGCTTCCTCTTCTAATCTTTTACTTAATCCAAATCTATCCATAATTAGATCAAATATTGCTGTATAATCTTCATCAGATAACTCCAATACTTCAGAGCGTGAATCAACAAGAATCAATTCTACTTCTGATTCAGTAAATAATCCAGTATGATTGGTCATTTTTTCTCTTAGAACTCTGTAGAAATCACGTTGTGCAGGAATAATTTGTCCGTCAGATGTAATAAAATTTTGAACCTCAGTCATTACATCAGTAAGATTTAGTTGTTCAGTCATTTAACTCACCAAGGTTGCTCAGTATGTTTTGGCCAATATTACTCTCCGCTTAGTCATTTTGCCGCTCATATGACATGGTATTTCATCATCATATTCATTAGTAGAGTCGCCTAAAAAGGTTAAACCGGTTTGCTTTTCTATGATTTCAGCATGAGCATCTGTTCCATCAAATGGCATTTCGTAGATTTTGCCATCCACAATTTCACCGGTCATCTTCCAACTGCCATCTTCATTGGTAAACTTAGGTAATCTTACCATGACATCTGTCATATGTGCAGATGAACGTCTTCTTAGTTCATCAGCAATTTGTTCTAATTTTTCTCGACAAAGTTCAACAATATTTTCAATTGCTAAAGGCTCTTTTCCACCAGTTCTCAATGCCGCATAGGCAGTCCCCTGTGCCATATCTCTTGGGCCAATATCTAATCTAAGAGGTACACCTTTAATTTCCCAATCATAATATTTCTGACCAGCATGTATGTCTCTTGAGTCAACTTTAACTCTAAATCCAGCATTCTGCAATAACCCAGCAATACGATTAGATTCTGCCACAGTATCAACTTCAGAATTTTTTCTTATCATTGGACATATAACAATCTGGAATGGTGCAATTGCTGGTGGCATAATCAATCCGTTATCATCTCCATGCATGCCTACTACTGCACCTAGAAGTCTTTCTGACATGCCATAAGTTGTTTGATGAACATGTTGCTGCTTGGCATCAAGATTCTCGTAAGTTATATCAAAAGCCTTAGCCCATTGGTCACGATAATGATGACATGATGCGACTTGCAAAGTTCTTCCGTTTGGCATTACAGCATCTATTCCGATAGTATACCACGCACCAGGGAATGTATCCCAAACAGGTCGTTTAGCCTTGATAATAGGTAGACATAATTGTTCCATTAAATTGTCAACAATCTCCAAATCCTGTGCTATTTGACGCGTAGCACATTCCTCGTCAGCATGTGCAGTATGTGCTTCAAAGAAGTGGATTTCTCTAACTCTGATAAATGACCTTGTTTGCTTAGTTTCATATCTAAATGTATTAACCATTTGATAAATTTTCAATGGTAAATCCTTGTGTGATCTAATCCATAATGGGAACATTGTATACATTGCAGTTTCTGAAGTCGGTCTTAGGAACATAGGGATATCAAGGTCGTTTTCTCCAGCATGTTTTACCCAATACACTTCTTTTTTGAAGCCACCATCT
>DUKP01000104.1 GCA_013329295.1 Candidatus Poseidoniaceae archaeon | reverse complement strand
ATCGTATTCGCCACTAATCAACATACCATCGAATAAGAATGGTCCAGCTGGCACTACTGCAGCAACACAACCATGGTAAAATGCTACTCTATTCCAATGCCTACCAACTCCTGCTAGTAACAAGCCAATGAATAACACAAACAAGCCTCCATGAATTGCTCCAACTAGAGATACCAATTCTGGATCGCCCCCAATATACTTGACTGGCATTGCCACTGCAAACAAAAATAATGCAGAAAACCCCTCAAGATAAGATACAAAAGATACTAATTGTTTCAAAACTACACCTCTATCATAGGCCTACTAGAACCACAGGCAGGACATTCTTGTTCATCACTATCGCCATAATCATATTTGCAAGCAGGACAAATTGGTGCTAATTCGAATTTACCCATAGACTTAATTTTATCACCTTGCAAACTTAATTGACCATTATCAATATTTGAAGTGACATATTTTCCAGGACCACCAATGCGAAGTAATACATCTGGCGGCAAGGTAACCGTTCCAGTCTCGTCGATGATCAGTTCTCTTCCTCTGCTCAAATCTTCTACATCAACACCTACACCATGTTCTGCAACAAATCTACCATCACGTAATTCTAGAGATCTATCAGCAAAAGATGCCACTTCTTTCGAATGAGTTACAATCAAAAATGATACTCCGTCATTTTCATGTAATTCTTTGAACAAAGACAAAACTTCTCTGCTGGTTATTGGGTCTAAAGACCCTGTGGGTTCGTCTGCTAAAATCAGCCGTGGTTTAGTAATTAGTGCTCTTGCAATCGCTACTCTTTGTTGCTCACCACCACTGAGCCTCATCGGCAATGCCTTTGCTCGATGTAAGATGCCCAATCTTTCTAGCATTTCATCGGCCAATTTGAGGGCTTTTCTTGATGAAACACCTTGATGGCGGAGTGGTTGTGCGACATTATCCCTTGCATTCATATCTGGTAGTAAATTGCCTTCCTGAAAAATGAAAGAAACTGTTTTTTGTCGTAAGTGAACTAGTTCTTTACCACTTAATCGTGTCATATTTTTACCTGCAAGCATTACGGAACCAGAACTTGGTTTCATCAATCCTCCCAAGCATTTCATGAGAGTTGATTTTCCTGAGCCTGACGGGCCAACAACCGCTATTGCTTCACCTTCCTTAATATCAACATGAATACCTCTCAAGGCGACGACATTACCATCTTCTGCTTTTGATTCATATACGTGGTATAGTGAAGATGCTTTCAGAATACTTTCAGTCATTTTCACTCCCCCTTCAAGACCATCGCTAGGTCTGATTTTAACGCCCTTCTGGTAGTTATCAATAATGCAATCACTACTGCTGTGAACACAGATACAGAAACTAAGGTCAATTCAAACCATGGATAAACTAATTCTCGATTTATATTAGTTGAAGCACCACCAAATATTTGGAAAATAAATCCGAATACATCAAAGAATCCGTTGAATGAGAATGCTAAACCGATTCCAAGTACTAAACCAAGCAACATTGAAACAATAATTATCGAAAGAATCTCAAACAGAACTAATCGAATGATTTGTGTTGGACTTGCTCCAATAGCCTGCAATACTGCTAATTCTTTTTTACGCTGATTCAAAACTAGAGATAAGAAAACAAAACTTGAGGCGACTGCAGCAATACTCGCAACTACGAATTGTAGTGACAATAATCCAGGAGTTCCAAAGATAAGTCCACCGTTTCTCTCTACTGCTTCGTGTTCTGTAGTCCAGTCCAATACGTTCGCAATTCTTGAATCGGCTTCAAGGCGTGAACCAAGTGATTTTAGCGCCTCTCCATCAAGCCCGCTAATGTGATAAATCCAGTTAGTTGAATTGTGGTTGTCTTCCTTTGAATCATTACCTACTAACTCCCTCCAAGTTGACTCTCCAATAATTATTGAGTCGGCGATTAGTGCTGAATTTACCCCAGGAATGTACTCATGGAGGCCCATGTATTTGACTGTCGCATTGTGTGGAATTATTATCACTTCAACTTGAGTTCCTAATTGAAATAGCGGCTGGACTAACGGTGTTGGAAATTGTGAAGCTCCAGTGTCACATGATGTAATTGTAGCTAGAGTTCCATCAGGGCATGTAGCATTACCAAGTGTCGCTACTGTTAAGTCGATATCACCAAAAATACCGGTCAAATCCGAACCTGTGAGATCAGCATTTTCTAGTGTTCCATCTGGCGATTCAAAGAAAATAGTATTGACTAAATTTGCTCCAGCAAGATTTGCTCCACTTAAGTCAACACCAACCATCAATGATTCGCTTAAATTAGCCCCCTCTAAATTAGCACCTGAGAGGTTGGCTCCGGTGAAATCAAATCTACCAAGTTCTCGGTAACTGAGGTCTTGACCAGAGAAATCAACACCAGATAAGTCAACTTCCATCATTGCAGAATACATTACATATAATTCGAGTAATTGGTCAAAATTGCTCAAATTATCCAAAGTAAATCCTCCAGAAATAATGTTGAAATCAAATTCTTCGTAAGTCATTACTACTTCCACACTACGGTCATCACTTTCACTAAGCAATACATCATCGAGTTTTTCTTGATTTGACCATGAACCTGCTAAGTCAAGGGTGAAAGCTGAATCTTCTCCAGCCGAGAACCCTCCTTCACTGTATCTTGTCAGAGCACTAGAAACATCCTTCCCAGGAATTGATTGCTGGCTCCAATGTAAAACGTCATCTGAATTATTTAGCAGGACAAATGTCTGTATAAAATCACCGTCAGGACTCTTTAGTAAAAGAGATGGAACAGTAGTAGCAATTACTGATTTATCACCGTTATAAATCTCATCAAAAATGGCAAGTGCCTCTGATTTATTTTGTTGGTTTTCAAAGGTAATTTGTATATCGCCACCTACTGTTGAATCGACGGTTCTCTCATCAACTAAGGTTCCGGTGTAGCCTTGTACCGCAGCTAGTGTTACAATTGAGAGAGTAAGAAGCATAATTACTGCTAATCTATTGACAGATTCTGTAGAACCAGATCCTTTTAGTCCACGCTTAACATCTTTCAATAGCTTGGTTCTACCGAATATTAACTGCATAATCTGAGGTCCTTTTGCACCTAATCTACCAAGAACTAATGCCCCTCCTATCCAGAATAGGAATGGACCGAAAATACCGAATAGACCTTCAAAGAAAAAGTTCTGAATAATACCATCTTCACTACCATTCATTTCCATCCATGTATCTACTACTGAGATTGAACCGAGAATGAAACATGTCCAATGCAGCCAGTACTTTGGTTCCGTTTTAGCAACGGTATTTTTGACACCTTCTTCAATTTCCAAGTCTATGAATTCTTTAGAACGCTTACGACCGAAAAGAATTGCTAAACCAAGCGTACTTATTGCAGTGAACAATGTAGCACCAAAACTCAAAGTTGGGTCTATGTTATAGTCACCGGATTTGAATTGCATGAATCCTACAGCTGACAAGACAATCGGAACAGCAAACATCGCTAACAGATATCCAGCGATCCAGGCAACCGAGGCAAATACTGCAAGTTCGAGTAAAACCATGCCCTGTAATCCTTTACTATCTGCACCAATTACGCGATGAATACTTATTTCCTTACGTCTTTGTTCCAAAGATAAAATCAATCCGTATACTAACACCGCAAGAGACATTACCACAATTGGTATCATTATTATGTAATCAAAAATTTGAATAAATGCCAAAAATATGTCAAGGAAAGTTATCGTTCCACCGACAATATCTGTATAGAATAACTCGATTTCGCTACTAGTATAGTTATCTTCCATTATTGAAACTTTTAATCTGTCAAGCCAATCACTAGCATCTGCGGTAGAAGTAGTTGGCAATTGTGAACGGTCAACTGCAAGCCCAAGGTAAATGTGATCTTTTTCCAGTAGAGTTGCACTCTGCTCGTCTGTCAACACGGTCCAAGTGGTGAAAATTGGATTAGGACCCAGTGTTGGATTACCCAAGTCCCACGGCTGATAAATCCCAACCACAGTCATATCGGTAATTGTCATTGGCATTCTACAGTAGATTTTGCCATTCTCAGAAGCAGAAGCAATTCCAGGACAATCTTGGACTAAATCAACTCCTCCTGTATCGAAGAATTCACTATCAATAACATATACGAAGGTTATTTCTTCCAAAACATCACCTACCTCAGCCTTCGCTTGAGAAGCGATATTAGATGGTAAGATAACTCCTCGCTGACTTGACATATTTTCTGGTGATGGCCACTCTCCCTGACCTTGAATTATATTAGCACCGTAACGCTTGGCAAACTCTCCATCAAAGGCTTCTGGACCCATGAATCTTATCGAACGATAATTAGAAATTGGTGGCCCAGATTCTCTTAATTCAGGATATTCAAATGTAGTATTTATCCAATATGGATTTTCAATATCGACTACTGAGCGCATTTCTAACGGTTGAGCATA
>DUKP01000060.1 GCA_013329295.1 Candidatus Poseidoniaceae archaeon | reverse complement strand
TCATTAAGTTTCATGTTCTTTGGTATAGAATATGTTACCGGAGGAGATACTGGATTTGGGTTAATCAGCAATGGTCTTGCTGGCGAGACCGGAGATCCAGCATACGGCCATGGAGGGGTCGAAACCGGATTCAACGGCGTACTATTTTTTGGAATATTCATCTCAACAATGCTCATTATGTTTGAAGGTGCAAAAGGCAAGTGGAGGATTATGCTCCCTGTAATAATCGGTATGGTTGCCATGACTGTTTGCATTTGGATGAACTGGAATGCAGATAGTGCTGCCAGTGAGACGCCAAAATATGTCTCAATTCTGGTTACGCTTGTATACATTGGAGCATATTTGTCACTCCGAGATGAAGGGGTTAATGATGGATTATCAGATTTCAAACTGGGTTTGAAAGTCAAAGATAAAATTTCAATGGTGGCTCTTATTCTGCTTGTTTTGGCGGGACTTTACTACTCGCTACGAATGATCTTTACTCCAGATACTGTGATTGCTGAACGCTTCCCAGCAGACGGAGCTTGGGTCGCATTATTGGACGATTCTATTGGAATGGGCGCTCCATTACCTACTACAGTTGCTGTAACTGGCTCACTGATACTGATGTACACACTTTGGTCTGCTTTGGTACTGGTTGATGGAGCCTCTGGAAAGTGGGTGGTAATGCATCCTTCTGCTATGGCTTGGGTCGCAGTGACTGTGACAAGCTTCATTGGACTTGTTGCCGGAGTTGCCCGCACTACAAGCGACGCAAACCAGATGGATATTTTGACAGCACCTGCAGTAATGTTACTAGTTCTGATCAGTTATTACAGGCTGAAAGATGAAGGCATGGAAGACGGAATGACGTATATGGGAGAGCCAGCTGAAGGCAGCCTTTTCACAAATGCATTGTTGATGCTTGCTCTGATTGTTGGGCTTTTGACTACAATTAATGAGATAATATTAGCATAAGCAATATTCTGTTATTAATTGGCCATTTTTGCGATTCGTGAAACAATCACGAGAACCAAGAATGTCGTCCAAAGTGATTCCTTGGTACTGCCTTGTGAGTTCTTGAAAAGTATTCAAACCCTGATAAAACAGATTTGAGATAACTACGTAGTTTTGGTTTTACCCAAAAGACGTACGGAATATATGATACTATTTTCGGGATTCCGGCAAGCAGGAAAGGCTTAACGGAAATAGTCAATTGCGATTCACTTTCAGATATGGACTTAATAGACCACTCAACAAAAGATTGGAGCCCACCCTGCTCGCCAATTAGTAGTGTGTATCCTCTGCCTTTTTCCCATGTTTGAAACCGACGAATATAGGTTCGGCCATTAAGGTAGACAAGGCGATCTGTATGTACTTCATCACTCCACTCCAATACCTCATTAGTTTGGCAAAATGGATGGCAATCATTTAGATTTCCAGGAGTACTAATCAAATCCCATAATTCGCTTGAAGAGATATCAAAACGCTTAGTCACGGTTACGGGAGAGTTGGTTTTGATGCTCTGCATGTTTGTGTCCTTATTGTCGAGGCAAATGAAATATTGTTATTTTCAACAAACATATTTTCACTTTCACTTTACAATCATAGAGATAATTGTGAAGGTCTAGTAAATATTCATGTACCTTTGACAAAAAGGAAAAAGTCTTATGAAATCTTGGGATGAGGTCAGAAAACAATTTCCAAATTGGGAATTGATAGGACGCTTATGGCAACATGTTAGAGGTAGGTATTGTACAAGGTGTGGAAAAGATATCATGCGCAAAGCTGTAGGTTTGAGAATTGTTCGAGGATTTGAGTATGAAAAGATCTGTAGAAAGTGCTATTGGAAAAAGCATACCTATGGTGATAATTGGACTTTAACTGATGATGATGGACAGGAAAAAATCACAGACGGCAAAGGGAATTATACGCTTATCAATTGGATTATTGAGAAGAAATGATGGTGAAAATTCATTTTCTTTTGCTGAATCAAATACACTATTTTATCTTGATTAAATCAAGAAAAATTTGAAACAACAACCCAAAACCGTTTAACCGTCTTATTGCCAGCGAGCACTGTGAACAGTATGAAGCGCGATGATGACAACGTTGGTGGCCGCATTATTTCATCTGCAATTGTACTACTTATTCTCACCTCTTTAGCACCTTTAATCAGTTCGGGTATTCCTACTCAGCAAGCCGTTTTGGGCGACTCTCAAGTGTTTTCATCAAGTTCATCAAACGAGTCATATGATTTGTTTATTGATTCATCAACTTCTGAATCAGGGGGAGATGGTTCAATTTCAACTGCAGAACCAGATGGCTCATCAGAGGAACTTAGTGTCTTATCAACAGTCGAATTCTACACCAATGAAATGATTAGTGACATTCGATTTTATGGTGAAGGCGCTAACAATTACATTGAGTTGAGCATATATCTGAAATTTACTGGTAATGATGGCGCTACTACTGATGTTACGTTTAGATTGTTATCTGGTAGTTCTACTGTTGAACAAGTAGTTCTTGAATTAGATGACCCTTGTACTGAAGGAGGTGGCTTTGGTGGCGTGGGAGGCGGTTCTTGCACTTATGCTGTTAACGTAATAAATTTCGAGATACAAGAGTCTGGCTTCTTGGTTGAAAACGGTAAAAAATTAGGGCTTGAAATAGATGCAACTATTGATGGCTGTCAAGGAAGTGGTGGATTCACAGGCGGTGGAGAAAACTGTGATGTTGAAGTGCAGTTTGGTGATATTGATTCAACCAACAGTTTTTCTAAACTAGAAGTTAAGGCTAATGCTTTGGCAAATTCAGCAGTTAAGGTTCACATGCCTGGCTCTGGATGGACAGATAACGAAGTCTTGGAGTGGTATCCAAACCATCGTCAAGAGTTTAGAGAAATGCAATTTACTCTACAAGTTAAAGACGCATTTGGTAGGGATGACATCGAGAGTGTTAATCTAATTATGAGTTCAAATGAAGGCGCAACAACAATTTTCAATGAGGAATTTGAAGATGATGATTTAATTCTAGATAATAACGGACTAGTTGGTAATTTCACCTATGTTTTCGATCAAGGCATTGAGCCAGGAGAATATGATGTTACACTTGAGATAAAGGATATTCAAGGTCATACTGTATTGTTTGAACATCAAGGATTAGAATTTATGGAACACGGAATTTATCTGTCTTTGCCGTCCAATCAACCAGATACAGTTTTGATTGCTCCAGGTCAAACATCAAGCGTTGAATTCCTAGTAGAACACACTGGCTCAACATCTTCAGATTTAGAGGTTGTTTTTGATTTAGCTCGTTCATTACCATCTTCATGGTCAGACCCAATATGGGATAAGCCACAGGGCTATTCATTACAGGGTGGCGGTACATCTGCAAGACCGATTCTGCAAATTGATGTACCTGAAGGAGATTTGTCAAATACCCCAGAAAAACTTGAGGTAGAAGCCAGAGCATTTGCTGACATTGATGGAACAGTTACTGAAGTAGCAGTGGTAGACATTATCCTCAATATCGAAGAAGTAGGTGTTTATGCGCCACCTCGAGTTTCCATTTACGAAGATGAAGAGCATCAAATCCAAATTTCAGATTCAACAAGACCTGAATTTTATGATGAAACTCTTTCACATTATGTTGACTCAGACGAGATAGGCGATTTCTATATTGATATTTTCAATTCAGGTTTTGATACAGATTCATTTTTCATTAGAGTAAATGAAATGCCTATATCTTGGCAATACAAATTCTTTGATAATGATACAGGAATGGAATTGACCGAGGAAGGAATAAATTCAGTAACTCCAGATATTGGTTCACATGATATTTTGTCAATTAGGATGGAGGTGTATCCCCCAACTGATAGAGAAGCACAAGATATTGGATTGGTTTCTTTGGATATAACTAGCTCAGGAGATTCTGAGTTGCAAACTGAAAGTAGTTTTACTGTTCATAGGACATTTGGAATACTTGCAGAAGTTATTTCCGATAGCGATGGTGGTGTTTTAGGAACGGTTGGTCCAGTTGATCCGGGTTCGGATGTAAGTTATACAGTAAGGGTTTCAGATACCAGCGATATTGCTGGCGAGACTACTTGGAGAATAGTTAATCCAAAGGATTTAGCGCGAAACATTGATGCAGACATGGGTTATAGTTCATGGGATTATTCAATAACTGATAATCAAGAAAATGAGGTTATCGTCATAAACTTAGCAGCAGAAACCTATGAAGACATAAATCTTGGAATCACATTACCAGAGAATGTAGAAGCGGGCAATCAAACCATATACCTTAGAGTTTCAGAGGAAGGCGTTGATTCAAATGAAGCTAGATACTTCGATTTGCCAATTATCGTTAAGGTTGAGGAAGATGTCCAACCAGGTCGACTACCAATTACTCAGAAGAGTGAATACACAAGATTTTCTTCTCAAGAAACAAGGAGTATTGAATTTAGAATTTCCAATGACAATAACGTGCCATTAGATGTAGTTATTGAGTTAGAAGAGCCTACTGGATGGGATGGTGAAATTGCAGCATCATCTTCACAAGTTGGTGGTGGTTTCTTACTTGTAACATTACCAGCATACACGAGTAAAGATTTCTTTGTTGAACTTACGGCTCCAGATAACCTAAAGGATGGTACAGATGTTGAATTTGTTTTACGAGTCACTCCTATGGATGATGAAGTTCCATACAATTCCACTTATACTCAATTGTCCAAGTTTAATTTCAAGACTGAATGTACTGGAATTGGATGTTTAATGAATGAAATTTACGACCCTGAGCCTCAAACCTTAGCCCTCGGTGCTGGGTTAGTACTATTGTTTATCCTTGCAGTATACCGTAGAGGTCGTTATGATTCAAGTGGAAGTTATGTTGAAGTTCCAGTTGAAGATCAGATGAAATTAGATGA
>DUKP01000106.1 GCA_013329295.1 Candidatus Poseidoniaceae archaeon | reverse complement strand
TGGACTTGTTCAAATGCTGTTAAACCCTTCAAAGGCCATGTCAAATTGGTTTGTTGGTTTAGGTATGCTTGGTATATTCTTAGGAGTACTAAATTTGCTTGGAGAGATTCATCCCAACTACCGTGTTTCTTGGTCTGGAGTCCTAACTTTTGAATTAACTAACAAAGCATTTGAAGATCTTTCAACAGCCCCATCATTCGTTGTATCCGACATAGTATTTCTAGCGATTTGTGGGCTTTTTGCCGCATTGGGCTTCAAAACAATAAATGCTCAAGATGGAGGAATAGGTGCTTGGGCTAAGTCAATCTTTGTAAATCAAACTTGGATGTCTCTAGCAAATCCTGAATTGGGTGGCTGGTTCAAGACTTTTGGTGCATGGTGTCTACTACTTGGTATAGCCAATTACCTGTACTTCGGAATAAATTCCACCGGCTGGATTGACCCTGGAGTTTATTCAGTCACCATCGGCCTGATGGCTTTTGGATTTGCTTTAGTTTATGCAGCAAATTCCCCTCAACCTGAAGAAAACAACTCATGATTTTTTGAAATCATGTCCATTTTTCTTGGTAATAGCATCATAGCATCCAAGCATTAGTCCTTTCCATAATGCTAAACTCCATTGCAAGATTAGAAATTTTTGTGCAACATAAACATAAAATCGATTTTTATTGCTGTGAAATATTGCCGTTCGATTTACTACTCCTAACGGCCCTCGCCACAATATTAGTTCTTGAATAAACATTAAACAAATGCTGACTAGCAATACTTTAGTCTGCCACCAAGTATGAAATTCTTCCCTACCGAGACTGTCTGTTTGACTAAAAAGATACAAGAATGGTAATACCATCAAAAATGCAGTTAACCACAGTGGTGCTACAATAAGTACCATAGTTGAACTTCCGATAAAATCAAAATCTGGACCTGGTCGGCGTCTTTTAGGATATTTCCTAATTATCCTGACATGGGCTCTTGCATCTCTGGAACGCTTGTCCAAAAACCGCTTTCGCCCCGATTCGGGAACGTGTGCTACTACTGCCTCAGGAGCATAAACAATCGTTCCTCCATTTGCAATTAATTTCAAACTTACTTCCATATCCTCTGCATGATACCATGAAGGATCAAAACCGCCTATTTCATTTAATGAAGAACGATGAAACATTGAACAAGGACCATTGGCTAAACTAGTTCTTCTTGGTCTTGAGCGATATTTAGATTCTATTTCTACTGAACGTAATAGGCTGACTAAATCATCGGCTCTTTCAAAAATTGTTCTCCCTGTTACTGCTACTACTTGCTCACCATCATCGACAGGCTGTGATTTTTCATACAGATTTGTAATCCAATTTTGTGTCGGCCTTGCATCGATATCGGTAATCGCAATCCATTCTCCATGTGAATTTTCGACAGCTAAATTTCTACCCGCTGATAATCCAATAGCAGCTTGAGAATATACGAAAACTGGAATTTCATCCTCAGTGTTATGCCATTTCTCTAAACATTCCTTAGAACCATCTGTTGAACCATCGTCCACTGCAATAATTTCAAGAGGTCGGTAAGTTTGATTTTTTAGAGACTCTAAACAACCATCTATCCAATGTGCACCATCCCTCACACAAACAGTGATTGAAATCAAAGGGTTCTCTTTCAATCAACCACCTCAAACATTGACAAAATATCACGACATCGATTTTTGACAGCCAAGCTTGAAACTTGTACAACTACACCAACTTTGGGTTGACCATATATTACAACACTACCGATTGGAGCAAGACAATGAATTAAAATTGGAGCTAAATCCTCTTCGCCATCAACATTTATAACAGTGGATTCTTCATTTGATAGAGCCTCCTCAATAGCATCAATTAGCGATGGTGTAAGGTGACCAGGCGGGTTTTTGGCAGTTAATTCATTACCAAAACTTGTAGTATCTATCTTTTGAGATTCTTCTAATTCAATGCGTTTAGTCATACCGTCAATAATTCCAATGTCGGGAATGAAACCCATCTCTAGTAAAGTTGCAACCGATACATCTCCAACCGCGATGATTGTACTATTTTCTCTATCGATTGATTCTAAGGCTTCACCCATAGCAATTTCTGGAAACTCTTCAGGTCCATTAAACAAAGTCCCCATCGGTGTTTTTAATTCACTATCAAGGCTTGATACCATTTTCAAACTACTTGAACGTCTATCTTGATCTATCCATGGATTCCCATCTGAATCAATCTTTCCACTTCTAATTCTTGAACTGCTAATTATCTGTCCAGAAAAATCTAACATATGTGGAACTTCCAAAATCGATAGTTTTGCTAATCCTGAAGATTCTCTAATTCGATTAATTTCATGGCAATTTGCAAGTGTTTCAGGAGTTGCAACAATTGCATCTGCTGATTTGTGAACTGGTGCTGGACCAAACGAATCATCTAATTGAAACAATTTTACAGAATGTATCGATTTTTCCTCTAACCAATCAAGAATAGTGCTAACTCTTTCTTCATAACCTTGAATAAATAATGATTTGCGACTTGCTAATTCATCATTAACCACATGAATTTCAACCTTTTCAGCACGAGAAATTGCCATACTTAACAATAATTTATGTCCAGAATGAAACCTATCGAAAGTCCCCCCGACCAGGCAACAAGTATAACCGCCATCCGTTGCCATTGCAGTCCTGTAACAAAATTGGCCTTTGAGTTAATCGCTTAAATCAAACTAAAGATTTCGATTTAAGTATACTTTGGACAGCAGCGCTGTGCCCCAGCTCCTAACGGCCTATTTCATCGCATTGCTCCAAGGCCTGACCCTCGGTGCCGGGGCGTGCTGTTTGATAGGGTGGTTGTCTTGAGTTCATCCTTACGTCACACAAGGACCCATAACCTACCAAATGGTTTACCGCTTTTGCCCCAAAAATCATCCCCCTAAGGGTCATTTTGGTCTTCGATAGCGGACCGCACATTGGTATCGAACTTCATTGCAATTTCACAGTAGCTCTGCCCGATGTTGCTAGTGCGGCGTTATACTGTCAATGCTAACATAAATGAAACCATCGCATCAATTCAGATTTTTGTAGTATGAAATGCCAAAAATTAACGCGCCAATCGTTGCATCACCTTCAGAAATAATCTTGACAGAAAAATCAGGCCATTCATTGAGTTCCCGCAACAAAAATCCTATTTTTGGATGAGTTCGAGCTGTAATTCTAAAATTGGAATCTTCGATTTTTGACGCTAAATCATAAGTATCCATCAAGTAGTCTTTTGCAACACAATCTTGCATTATTGGAATAAATAAAAGATCATTGCTTGCTGGAATCTGTCTTACAAATTTCTTTCTAAACCCAGGTGGGCCCCAGATTTCTCCATCTAATCTAAAGATTAGTCCGGGCCAAGGTATTCGCTGTTCAGCTAACCATCTTCGTCCTGCTGAACTGGATAATTGACTAACTAACCAATCTGATGAATTACCATACCACCAATGGAAGGGTAATAGACTGATAAAATCCCTCATTAATTCATTTGAAATGAGTTCTGAATTTTTCAAACACATGACATATCTTCCCCAATTATACAAAATTGAATTCTTAGGATGTATCTTTGATGCTAAAGCAACTTTATCATAGACAACAAACCTATCAAAGTCTCCTTCACTATTTTCTCTAAACAAAGATTCTAACACATCATTAGCAAACAGAGGAGAATCTAACCATTCATCGACAGCACTCCTAACATATGATGAGAATTCATTTGGTAATTTGTCACAAATTAGCAAAATAGCAGTTGAGATAGCACTTGATTGAGATGAATTTAATGCATCTTTTCTCATTTCAATCAGTAATTGGTTATCTGTAAGAAAGTGTTGTGAGATTTGCTTTATTGCATCTAACTTCCATTGGTCACTAGCCAAATTAATACTGGATGCCAGTAATTTAGGCGATGTATTTTCACATTGCATCAAATCTGCCCAATTATCTCGAAGTTTGTTAGCAATTCTAATCCATCTACTCTCGCGAAATTCATTTGGAGTTGCAATCCATGCTGCCAAGGGATTTGATGTTTCAATATCATTAGACCAAGTTTCATCTCCTAACGGATATTTGTTTAGAGCTTGCCAAATTTGAGACCTGAACTCAAAATCGTCAGATGAACTTGTCATTTTTGACAAATCCCATGAGTCATAATCATAGGCATTCAATAATTCAATCGCATCTTTAGGAATTAAACTATGAGCGATGTTTGCTTGTTTGTTATGATCACTGGTCAACTCTAGGTCTAGAGAATGTTGATTTGACAAATTTAATCTAGCAATGGCAAGATCTGGTAAGGAATTTAAGGTTGCAAATGATGAAGTTATTGCCGATGACAAACCTAACTTTGTAACCAATAGTCTGCAGTTTGAATCTCTTATTATATTATTCAAAAATTCTGAATTTGAAGCTATATCCCAATCCCATTCCACCACATATTCTGTAGAGTATGTCATT
>DUKP01000210.1 GCA_013329295.1 Candidatus Poseidoniaceae archaeon | reverse complement strand
GGTAATTTTAGTTGTCACGGCAGTGATAGGATTTTTACAAATTTTTGGCTATCAATTTTCAGTTATAGATGGAATTGCAATTCCAATAATTATGGGAGTCGCAGTTGATGGAGCATTTTGGTATAAATCATCGAGTAAATCCAAACATGAAGTTCGCGAAATTTTGTTACTGGCTATGGCCACGACAGTAGCAGCGGTGTCTCTTGCATTATTTTCTCCAATTAAAGCACAACGAGGGCTTGCTCTTGTAATGATTACAGGAATTGTCCTTGATTGGATTTTAACTCGATATGTTTTGGAAGATTTTTATCTTGATTCTCGGAAAGCAAAAAAGGATTTCAAAGAAGAAAATTTCATGCAATTAGATGTAAAAAGATGGCTTTGGCCTTGCGGTTTAATTTTGCTAGTATTGATTGCAGCAACATCGCCGCCAGGGGTCGAAACTCTAGATATTGAACAATTTCTCCCTGAAGATAGTGATGCACTTGATGAGTTGAGCGAATTAAGAGACATTTATGTCATCGCATCAGGAACGATAGTACTTATCACATTAGACATAGATCCAAATAATGAAAACAATATAAATGATATTTTACGATTCAAATCTCAGTTTGAACAACATCCAAATATTATCTCTTATGATACTGGAATTATACAGCAAAAGTTGATTCTTGGAGTTGGTGATAGCAAATCTTCGAATTTTTCAGCACTGGTAGAAAACACAACAGAATCGGTGATTTTACTAGATCCTTGGTTGAGAGAAAACGGCGAAATAGTCGGTGGCTTAGTAATTGCAATTATTGATGGTGAAGATTCGGAATCCGCATATCAGTTTTCAGTTGATACTCAAAATCTCATTCAAGATAATAATTTATCAGGCGAAATCGGTGGAGACTTAGTAACTGGCATATCATTAGCAAAATCATTTGAACAAACAAGAATTATCCAAATTTTAGCCGCAGGATTTGTAGTCTTAATTATTGCATCAAGCATGACTCGCTCATTTGATAAATCGATTAGAATTGCGGTAGGAACTATTGCTGTTGGTATTGCTGTTGATGGATTAGCAAGCCATTTCGGTGGTCGCGGGGTTAATACTGCTCCAGCAGTTCTTATTGGGATGGGATTTGCTGCCGATTATTTATCTCATGCAAGCAAGAAAATGACTTCTTGGAGATTTGATAATTATGCTAGATGGGGTGCAGCAATTACTTCAGGAACCGTTTTCTTTGTCGTATCATTTAGTCAATTTCCACCGGCAAAAAGTACGGGAATTCTTCTTTCTGTAACTATTTTGATATCAGTAATTCTTGCCTCTTGCTTGGCATTTATTTACTCAAATAATGATTTAAATCAAGAAGAGTAGGCGATAATATTATCAAAAATCGCAATCAGCAGAATTCATGCACCCATTATTTGAAATGGACAATTACATAATTCAAACTAAGTTTTGGAGAATTTTTGGTGGAGCTTTTTGGTTTAAGGACTTAGAAGGAAATATTATTGCGTATTCTAAGCAGAAACGCTTCAAATTGAAAGAAGATATCGTACTATATGCTGACTTAGAATGCACACAACCCCTTCTACAAGTTAAAGCAAGACAAATGATGGATTTGGCTGCAACTTACGATGTTATCGATCTTACTACCAATCAACACATTGGCTCAGTCAAGCGAAAATTTCTAAAATCAATCGTTAAAGATAGCTGGAAATTACTTGATGTTGAAGGGAATCAATACGGCGAGTTAATTGAGGACAGTATTGCTATTCTACGCCGATTCATTCCACTTATTCCAGCTAAATTTCATTTCGAAATACCAGGCCACGAAGGGATTACAATCCATCAACAATTCAATCCGATAATTAAAAAATCATTACTTACAATTCCACCAGGGCATCCGATGGATAGAAGAATGGTGGCGGCAATTACCTTGCTAAATTCAGCCATTGAAGGCCGTCAAGGTTGAGATTGATTTTCAATCAATGGTTTCATGCCTAATACTAAACTGGCTTAAGCGTGGCGCGTGTTGTAATCATTGGTGCTGGCATCGCAGGATTAAGCGCAGCTATACACGCAGTATCTGACGGACATCACGTTGTAGTACTCGAGAAAAAATCCAAAATTGGCGGCCGTGGAACATCACAGAATGTTGACGGTTTTTCACTACATTATGGTCCACATTTATTCGACAAATCAGGACCATTTTACAAGATGTGCAGGAAACTGAGTCGAATTAAACCTGCGATAAAATCAATGCGGCTTGATAAAATCGAAGTTGCAGGATTTGGGCCGATAAGGCCGGTCGGAAATATCAAGCAAGCAGCTTTGAATAAACAAGCAATTCGAGCCAAACAACTAGGGAATCCATATTTTGAGTCGGTTAAATTTCTATCATCATGGGGTGTTGATGAGAATGAGGGTCGGATAAAATCGGTTTTGAAGTCAAAATTGAGTGTCTCAAATGAAGGTTGGATTGGGTTAATTGGCAGATTAGGTGCGGCACTTGACGAGGTTGGGGTTTTGATCGAGACACATTGTGAAGTTACCGCTATCAAAGGACAACAAGTAATTCTGAAAGATGGCCGACAGGTAGAATGCGATGCAATTATTTTAGCATGCGGCATTGGTGGTACAAGGAGGATTTTACAAACTGTTGATGAAAATATGACCGAGAATAATTTTGCTAATGTTAAAACAACCTTTGCCAGCAGTATTGAGGTTGGGCTATCATCCAAGCCAATGGCTGGAAAACAGTGTATTGTAGATTATGAAAAAAATGCAGCTATAATTGATTATACTGCAATACAACCTCGTTTAGGCATTGTTGGCTCACATCTATCTGCAATTATGACCGGCGGTACTGATGAAGGTAGACTTGAGCGCCTTGAATCATTCCTCGACAAACAAGTTTCTGGATGGAAAAAGCACATAGTAACAGACTTAAGACAATCAAAGATTGTTGTAGGATATTCTAATTGTATGGATTATGATTTGTTTTCAAAACACCGAATATTATTAGCAGGACCTTGGATTAAATCCAACTATTTATTGTCTGATGCAGCGGCCGAAACAGGCAAACAAGCAGCAAAGGGATTGAAGTTACTAACTTAATTGTGAAATGTTATTCACTGTCGGCCATGACAAAAATCCATGCGCCTAGTCTCTTGGAATGTTAATGGAATTCGAGCAGCGATTAGAAAAGGCATTGACGGCTATTTTTCTTCTATTGATGCCGATATATGGATGCTCCAAGAAGTAAGGGCTTTACCCGAACAATTACCCAAAGATTGGACTTGGCCAGATGGTTTTGAAGTCTACTTGCATGCTGCAGACAAAAAGGGCTATTCTGGTGTTACAACATTGTCTCGTTTACCAATGGAAGTAGTTCAAACAGGAAAACCTTCAGTAATAGATCCCAATGACTCAGAGGGCAGAATAATCGTGACCAAACACGATGAAATCACTTGCATTAACACATATTTGCCAAGCGGTTCAAGCGGCGAAGAAAGGCAACTTTACAAGGAAACATGGATGGATGAA
>DUKP01000112.1 GCA_013329295.1 Candidatus Poseidoniaceae archaeon | reverse complement strand
AAAAGTACCTTCAGATGATTCCATCACAGTTTCAACTAGTTGCTCAAAGGCGACAATATTTCTTTCCAATCTGTCAATTACTCTCCTTTCTTCAGGCGTAATATGAACTGAACCATGATGGAGTATTTTCAAAACCCTATTACGACGTGCAATATTAGGGTCCTGCAATCCTTCTGCCTCTGAAAGATCAACTTGCAAATCAAATAAAGCGTGTAATCTTCCAGATATACTTGGAATCCTTAGGTCAAGACCCATTGATTTAGCTATTTCTTCAAAAGCCATTCTTGCTTTAATTAAATCACCATCATGCAAATTTATGGTGTTGGATAGTTGGTCTCTAAGAGAACTTCGTGCATTTTCAAATTGCCTAATTGCTTCTCTTTCAGACCATGAGTTTGGCATACTGTTTATTGCGTCCTTTTCAGAATCTATTTTAAACTCCATTTTCATTACTATGTCAGTTAAGTAAGCACGTACTGACTTTATATCAACAGGTAATCCATGACTGCCAAGATTATCGATAAATAACTCGAAATCTTCGCTATTTGAAGTAGAACTTACGGTTAAGAAATCTCTTGCAGATGATTCTATTTCAGCAATTCTTGATTCAACTTCAATGATTGCTGCCTCTCTTTCTAAAGTATCGATTTCAGTCTCTGCAACTATGCTGGGCGCAGTCTGATTCATTTGTGGAATAGGAGTTTCACTTTCATTTTCCTGTTGTACTGTTTTTAGAGCATTATCAATTGAATTAGAAACTTCAACTCTTGAAATTTCTACTCCATCATCTGCCAAATTATTTCTAAATTCAGACTCTTCCTCAAAACTCCATCCTTCCGGATGTTCTTCGATAAATTTCTCAACAGAATCTTGAATGTTGGTCGAAGAGTAATCATCATCTTCCGAAGGATTTGGTATGACAATCTTTGATTTAGCATTGTCATTTTTACGCTTCAATGATTTCTTTACCTTGCCCCATGAACCTTGTTGAGATGCGAGAACTCCAGCAACTCTTACTAGGAGAGTTTGCTTATCTCCAGTTAGGGGGAGTTCGAGAATTTTACAAAGTGAATGAATATCTTGCTTGTTCATTTTATCTAGGTTTTCTGCGGTAAGAGTCTTAGGATCTTCATACAAGTGTAAGTATAGACGTTGTCTTCTTTCTCTTATTGAGCCAGATTTTTTTAATCCAAAAACACCCAAGATTTCGCCGAGGTTTTTGTTTTTTATTGACTTTATATTTTCTTTGGATAAATCCCAATCTGTTAAAACTAAATTTTTAATCAATCTTGCCCTTACTACTTCAACAGGACCATTTTTCGGCAATTCACTAACAGAAGCCATCTCTTTTAGGCGGTCAAAACGGGCTTGATACAACTCGCAAAGAAGGTCAACCTTGTCTGTCATCCTACCACCTTGTTGGATATGCGTACAAAGCAGTATATGTGGTTTCGCTATCATGAAGTAGTATTTTTTTGGTTTTTGAAGTGTTTTTTACTTCCGCAAAGGTATTGTATCTTTGGCATTCATGGCTGAATAGAGGCAATTTGGTGATAGCCATGAGTCGGAGTTTCAAATCAGCAAAGAATGCTATAAAAGAGACAAATTCGATGGTTGATTCTCTTTCTGACACAGTTAGAAATGATTTCAAGAAGAACATCAGCGGACTAGAGGATGCATTGTCTCAGCGAATTAATGATGCTGAAAAAGCTATACTTGAGTCATCAAAAGCCAGAGAAGCCATGGTTGCTGGTATTGGCAGTATGAAGAAATCAGTTGAAAAGGCTCAGAGAAGATTTTCTAAAACTAATAATTTAGAGGAGTTGAGGGCTACAATGGTAGAAATATTTTCTGATATAAATCGACTAAAGACGGCCAATGAAAAGATTTCTTCTGATATTTCTCTGGTATTGCACCCAAATATGTCTGCTGTAGAAGCGATTGAAAGATTCGCCTCTGACTTGCAAAGGTTTGCAGGTACTTGGGAGAGAATCGCTAGAGATATTGATCAGTCAATAACTGAATTGTGTGATGATCAAACTCCTTCTGAATTAATTGACTTGCAAAATTACATCTCAAATCAAGGATTTGACAAGTTAGTTGACAATAATTTGAATGCTGAATCAGAGTAATTTACAATTTTAGTAAACCAGGTTTAGCCGAATTATATTCTTCTGGTAAACCGCTGATTACTCTTTTTAGTTCATCATGATCTTGTTGAAGTAGATCAACTAGAAATTTTATTTCTTGGATGAAGACGTTTTTGCCTCGTTCGAATTTACTTTCACTAATCGGCTCAATGCGAACCATTTCAAGAGAAACATCACTATTTTCACTAAGAACCTCGAAGTATATGCAGATACGTGGGCCTGGTATGACGTCTTTAGAAGGGCTCCATTTTGTTCTTGAATCTCTGCCTTTTTTAGCACTTGGAATCAAATAATTTTCTCCGATTTTTAATGCATATGACTCATCAATTAGTTTCACATATTGCTTTAGTATGGTCGAGAGCTTTTTTTGCTCAACAAATAATCCAGAGATTTGTCTCAATTCATCACTCAATGATTCATAAATGGCATTTTCAATATGATAACATGTTTGAGCCGCAATATCGTTTAAATCACTAATCATTGTTATTGGAAAACCTTCTCTTGAAACGAGAACAGTAAAACCTTCAAGAGGTGGAGATATAAATTTAGAGCGTTCAAACTCTTGCGAAGGTTTTTCTCTTTGCATTCCCAAGGTATGCCGCCTAACTCTAGATTTTATTTGGCTGAATTTGCCTCTTGAAATGACATAACCATCAATCAACTTTTCATTCCTTAATTGTTCTAACATCTCAAGTTCTTCTTCTACACCAATTTCATTTAGATCGTAATTTAGTGATTTTGCCTCTACTGATTCATCTAAACGATTAATTGTTAAATCTTCTCTCATTCTCAACAATTGTCGTTTTATTAATTCTTTTTCACAAATAATTTTTGCTCCAAAAGGCAAGTACTCCGGTTTATCATCTGCAACCAAAACCCAAGTAGGTTCTCTTCTAGCCAAAAAAGCACAAATTTTCAAACCTTCTACATCCATCGATTTCCATTGATTTATACTCATGGCAAGCAAGTCTCCTGTGCCCTTTTTTAGAGTTTCAATGGCTACTTCCATATGTGGAAACTCACTCATTTTGAAATTAAATGAATCACGATTTTTGACGATGGCATTCTCGGTTTGGAGTCTAACTCCATCATAGTTTGATGGAGTTGTCAAAACCTCTAGTCTGGGCTTATCTTCCATCGCTAATACCTCGGCTCGGAGTATTCCGAACAGTTTGTGGGCGTAGACCATTGGTTAAGAAGGACTCCCTATGTGGAGTGTTCATGGCGCAGATTCAACCAGACTTCGAACATGGTCTAGAATCACTACGCAAACAGATTGATGCCTCCTTAGAAGAGATGATAGCCTCAAGAATTGACTCAGGTGAAGTTGTCGAGTTATCTGCGAGAGTATTGCTTGCAGGTGGGAAACGGCTTAGACCAATAATGATGTGTCTATCTTATGAGATCGCTGGAGGTCAAGATTTGTCCAAAATAATGCCTTTAGCAATGGCGTTTGAATTCTTACATACAGCTACATTAGTTCATGATGATATTAACGATGGTGCAACTCATAGAAGAGGAATTCCAACGATTCATGAAACAGCGGGATTGTCTAAAGCGATTATTGCTGGCGACTGGCTATTCGTTCAAGGATATGCACTTGGTGGACAATATAACCAAGACATTGTCTCAAATATCGCAAATTGTTGTTCAAGTATTGCTGTATCTGAATTTTCTCAAATCGATCATATCCAAAATTTAAAGACCTCTCCTGAAGATTATATTGGAATTGTAAAAGGCAAGACAGCAGGTCCATTTGCATCAGGTTGCCGGAGTGCAGGTATTGTAGCAGGTGCAACTGAAGAACAACTGATTGCTTTGGAAGAATTTGGTAATGAGATTGGAATTGCATATCAATTAGTTGATGATTTACTCGATTTATTAGGCGATGACCAAATTGGTAAACCTCGTGGCGCAGATGTTTATGAAGGTAAAATGACTTTGCCTTTGATACACTCTCTAACTTTGTCACACGGTAAGGATAGGGATAGATTGGCAGAAATAATTAACAATTTTAATGAAGAATTATTAGATGAGTTAATCGATTTACTTGAAAAATCAGATAGTTTCAATTATACCAAGATATTAATCAATAATCATTTTGAAAGGGCAATAAATAATCTTGATTTGTTCCCAGATTCTAATGCTAAATTATTATTAAGAAATGTTGCAGAATATGCTACAACCAGGAAATTGTAATACTGTTGCAGAGTTTCAATTAGCCAATATTTCTTATCAATAGCCGGTTGATTCAAGTTAGATGATGTATACGGACTGTCATGGAGAATGTCCGCGTATCTGATGATGAAGCGGTCAGCCCGGTTATTGCTACTGTACTTTTGCTGGCAATTACTGTAATGCTATCAAGTATGGTTTTTGTAATGATGCAAGGAGCAATCAATTCTGTAGAAAAGGCAGAACCTGAAGTTTCTGTTAGCGTTAAGGGTCTTTCAAATGGCTTCCATGTTGTTAGAATTACTAGTTTAGACCAAGCTTTAGACCCTGCTAGATTAGAATACCAAATATACAATGATAATGATTTGAATTCTAAAGAATTTAGTGGATTTGTCGATGATCCTGAAGTATATGGAGTAGTAGGTTCCAATGTTTCATTCCATGATAGAGATGCAGGTTACTCCGTTACTCAAGGAGATTATTTCGTAATTGATTCTGAAAGTATTGGGGCTAAAGATGGTACTTGGAGTATGAAACTTATTGACCAAAGTTCTAACAGATTATTATTCAATGTAAAGTTAGTTCTTATTGAAGACTAACCTCCAATGAAATGCATTTGTACCGGTTGATAATTAGTTTGTAGACTACTTCTAATTTCTGAATATCTGTCTTCTCGCTTTTCCCAAACAGCTAGAATAGCATCTCTTAGTTCATCAGTATCTGCGCCTAATTTAATCAATGATTTCAAATCATGACCTTGTTCTGAAAATAAGCAGGTGTAGAGGCTGCCGTTAGCAGATATTCTTGCCCGAGTGCATGATTTGCAAAACGGCTTTGATATTGATTCAATAAAACCTATTTCATAACCATCAGCAAAAGTCCATCTATTTGCTACTTCACCATATTTTGAATCATTTACTTGGTTTAATTCATTGAATTCGTTAGTAATAATAGAGCGAATTTCATCTCCTGAAACTACTTGGTTTAGATTCCAATTTTTTGTCCCACCAACATCCATGTATTCAATAAATCTAACAGAAACGCCCATCCTATAGAATAATTTAGTAATTGGAATTATTTGATTTTCATTAAAGTCCTTAATTACTACAGTATTTATTTTGACAGTTAAACCAGCATTTATTGCAGATTCAATACCTTGGACAATTTCTCTAGATGAAATTTTAGAGTTTGAAATATCTTGAACAATCTCATCATCGATTCCATCAAGACTGACAGTAACTCTATCCAATCCAGAATCTGAAAGTTTTTGA
>DUKP01000056.1 GCA_013329295.1 Candidatus Poseidoniaceae archaeon | reverse complement strand
CTCTTTAATATGAAACTTCAATGCATTAAAACACATTTCAAGACAATAATCAAACTTTACCTCTGACCAATCCCCAGATTTTCTTTCTTGTCTTTCCCAGTCCTTTTTCACTTCTAACAATGCTGTATTAAGATGTAACTCCACTCTTTGTTTTGCCCATTCTTCAATATCTTGAAAAGAATTTGGAAGTTGATTTTTGTCTAATGGAAGTATCCTATTTGCAGGCCAAACATTGTTTGAGTCTCTCGATGGTTTGCCATCATCTTCAAGCGGGATTTTAGACAAAGTATACTCGGATGCCGTTGAAAGAAGTAGAGATGGGGATTCTTTGAGAGTTCTGCAAATGGCTTCTTCAACTGCTCTTCCGACATACAAAACTGGTACTTGTTTAATTTTTAATTTCAAAACTTTCTCGTAAAACCACATTCTTTTACATGCTCTATATGTATTTACTTGACTTGCAGATAACCGATTATATGGGCCTACTGTATCTAAATCAGTATCCACTTCTGAAACCGGCATATTATCCGGGTTAGTGGTCAGCCATTTCAAACCTACCTTATTCGAGTTTGGTAAATCTAGTAGAACGTTGGTCAATTCTTAATTGAGGCAATCCTGACCTCCAACCTAATTCTGCTGAAACAATCTTAACTTTGTCTCCTGGTCTTGTTTCAAGCATTTGGCTTGTAATACTGGATCCAAATGCAACAATCTCTGCAACATGATTGCCATCCCAAATATGCATATTGAGCATAGACCATGGTTTTTCATCCAATTTTACTCCACTTCTGTAGTCTATAGAAACTATTACACCTTCTACATTTGCTCTAGTTCTCATCAAGCCAATTCTGGTCATCTGATAGTCATTCAATTTTCCATCATCAACTGATTTTTGGGAGATAATCTTGCTTTTATTGTCCAAATATAGTCTTGGATTACCGCGCCAAACACCTGGTAAAGCGTCGACAATGATAACTTCACCATCAGAGAAGTCGTGTAGAGAGGGGAATGCATTAGGTTCACTTTCCTCAATTGTAATATGTGTTCCAGAAACGCTAACCATCGCACCTAAAACCGGTTCTGCATAGTGATTTGGCAATGGCCCCCACTGCCCAGTAAATGTACCTGAGATATTCACCCTAGATTGTATTTCACCAATTTTTTGACTTGGTGGAGAGATTACAATTTCAGTATTTTCAAGTTGTTTAAGATAATCTGATTCTTGTTCAGGATCATTTTGTCCAAATGAACACCAGAAACAACCTGCTGATTTTGTGCAAGCTACTGGATAATCATCTGGGAACTTTACTGGTCCTTCGCCTAGATCAAGCATTTCTCTATGGGTTTTCTTATACATTTCTCCTAAAACTATTAACTCATCATCACTCAAAATTTCATGAAGAATTCTTGACTTATCATCTAGATACCAACCCTCTATACCGTCAACGGTTTGATTTTGTTGAGTTTCTCGCCATAACCAAGCATAAAAATTCAGTTGGTGTTTTAATGATTCAGCAAATTTCGATGATGGGTTACCTGACTTTATGTCGATTATTCTTATCTTGCCATCCCATCTTAACACTAAATCTAATTCTCCTGCAGCCCATCCATCAGGATGAAACAATCTCTGCGGTTGATGAACTCTAGGGTCTTTTACCCAAGGCCTAGCTATCTCCCATGCTTCAATCCATGTAACTGGTTGTCCGCCCTCTTGCCAATTGATTGGCTCATCTTCTGCCCAAGTCCTCATACCAAAGTTCCTTACTTTATCTGAAATTGGAAAAATAGGTTCTTCACCCCAAGCGGGACTAGGGATATTGAATGGTGACTTGCCTTTCCTAAATTCTTCAAGATAAGGACCGCCATTAGAATTGTAGCATTGTTCTACTTCTTCAAGGAATAGTGATAGCCCATTCTTTATTTTTCTAGCTAATTCATCAATTTCTACATCTTTCCAACTTTGCTGTGGATTTTTCCATATTGATGATTCCCAATTCTCTCTACCAAGTTCAAAACAATTCTTTGCTTCCTCTTCTGCAAAATTAAAGCACCAATCTCTAAGTTCATTAAGTGAGTTTATACTTACAGGCCTTCTCATCAATATTGAACAAAGAGAATCTTCTAGCACTATACCTAAAATCTGAGATATCGATTTTGGGCTTGACAATCCCAATTTGTTAGATAGGAAAAATTGTTTTGGACAACGTAAGTATTTGGTTAATGAAGACGCTGATATACGCCTTCTAGTTCTGCTCAATGGACCTCCAGAGGGTGGTGTTCCAAATGGCATAATATCACCTAACGTGAATCGAATGAGTAGTAATCTCCTAAGGATTGTTGCTCCCTATCTTTCCTACTTTCTGGTTTGTTTATTCTTGGGCGTTTTGAATCGTGATCTCTTCTAAAGGTAATATTTACATCCTTCAAAAATTGATTCATTCCTTCTCGAAGAGGGTATGGTCCAGTCGCTTTCCCATGCTGGCCACCAACTCCGTCAAAGACCAATAGTGAATCACTAAGTATGTCAATGAAATATACGTCATGGTCTATAACTAATGCTGATTTTTCATTGGATTCCATTGTTCGCCTAATCGCTTTAGCTGCTTCCATCCTGGCATTCGCATCTAAATGCGCAGATGGTTCATCCAATAAATACAAATCAGCATCTCTTCCAAGACAGATTGCGATAGAAACGGCTTGTCTTTCACCACCAGACAACTTCTTTACTCGCTTAGGCAATAATTGATCAACACCTAAGGCTTTTATCACATTAACATTGAATTCTCCACTGCGCCATTTCGCACCAATTTCACTATCCAACCATAATTGTACACTACAATCCATATCAACGTCAATATGTTGAGGTTTGTAAGATACAGATGGTTTATCTGTAACCCATCCATTATCATATTCGATTAATCCTGCGAGTATTTTCATCATAGTTGATTTGCCTGTCCCATTTGGACCAACTACTCCAACAACTTCGCCTCTATGTAAAGAACCATCTTCAGCATTGAAACTAAAAGTTCCGAGGGTTTTTTCCAAATCTCCCCATGAAAGAATCTGATTTCCTGCAGATGTATTTCTATCTCTATGAAGTAAGAATTTTATTGGTTTGCTTCTTATTCTAACATTTTGTTCGGTTAGATAACCATCCAGATATGCGTTAATTGCTTGTCTAGTTGTTCTAGCAGGAGTAAAAACACCAAATGCTCCTTTTTTACCATATACGATATGAACTAAATCGGCTAATACATCTAAAACCGCTAGATCGTGTTCAATTACTATTACTCTTTTAGTAAGAGATAATTTTTGAATAATTTTTACTATATTCATCCTTTGATGAATATCAAGATATGATGATGGTTCATCGAAAAAGTAAACATCTGCTTCCTTCATCAATGTAGCACAAATTGCCATTCTCTGTAATTCTCCACCAGACAATTCCTTTACTTTACGTTCAAGTAAGTGATACAATCCTAATTCCTTTGTAATTTCCTCAAAGATTCCTCTTTCATCAACTTTGGACAACATTTCACCAACAGTGCCATCTATTCTTTTTGGAATCTTATCGACATTTTGAGGCTTTACTGCGATTTTGATTTTCTGATCTTTTACCGCAATTAAAAAATCTCTTAACTCGCCTCTAGGCAGTATTTCGATAATGTCTTCCCAATCTGGTGTTTTGTTAGACCAATCACCTAAATTTGGCACTATTCGACCCGATAAAGCATTGATTGCTGTAGACTTACCCATTCCATTAGGCCCTAGTATCCCTACAACACTATCTTTAGATGGAGTTGGTAATTTGAAGAGTCTAAAGCCATTTAATGAATAACGATGAATCATATCTGTTTCCAGTTCTGATGGCAGATTGATAATTACTACTGCATCATCTGGGCAGTGTTTAGCTCTAACGATACAAGGTGGACATGCGCTTTCCAAAATCTTGATTTTTTCACCAATAACCTGTATGCACTCGCCACTACATGAGCCGGCCCATTTTTTGAGATATTCAAACGCATTGCTGTTGGGCTTGCAACGGTCTTCAATTAAGACTGCAATACGCATAATATCCCCTCATATTTACCTATTAGTATTACACTTTTCAAATACTCTATCAATGTAGAGCAAAATTGGTAATTTGATTCAATCAAATTAAACCTTTGAGATGCTCATGACCTTTGATTAGTTTGATTGTACAAGGAGTTGGGAATTTCATGCTTGCCTTTCTCAAAGCATCTCTTGCAGTCAAATAATACTCTGGACTGACTTGGATCGAAATAACTCTTTGTCCTCTCTTTACTCTAGCAGCAGTACCAACATTCTTTCCAAAAGCACATCTCATACCTTGAGAAACACGGTCAGCACCTGCACCAGTTGCTTGTTTGTTTTCTCTAAGTACATGGTGTGGATAAGTGTGAACTCTCAAAGCATATCCTTGAGCACCTGCTTCTTTTCTAATTGTAGAATTTGAGATAACACGAGCTGCTTCCAAAGCAGTATGTCGAATTTGGCAGTCTGTATTAGAAATCAACTCGACAACTACTGAGAATTGGCCAGTTTCTGCCGCACGGCGGTTACCAACATGGAATTGGTGAATTCTGTTATTAGGAACACCACCGATATACTTGCGTCTAGTATATGCAGGACCCTTCAATCTTCGATACATTGATGCTGGTTTACGTGCCATGTTATACCTCCAAGCACTCCTGCGAATCATGTTCCCTTTATGACTTCTCCGCATGACTACAATTCGTTAAATAAAGAAAATTGCCTATATACGCTGGAACAATAAAATGCTAGATATTCTAACCTATGCTTGCGGGGCAGGTGTTTTAGATGTGGAGAAAGATGCTTCAACAAGAGTCTGAACACCAATGGCTTGCTATCTCTGCATTCTTTGTATTCATCATAATCGGTGCATTTTTTATCAAAGGAACCAGCCATTTACCTGGTATTGACTTAACTGAAAATGAACTTGGCACGGATAACAGAATAATGGAGTCACATTATATCGATAAGGACAATTCTTTCATTTTAACATACATCGACGGAACTTATGAATTCGTATCTATGAATTCAGGAAAAATGAATAAATTAATTGATTCAAATTCTGAATATGATGCAAGTAGTATATCTCATGTTACAACATTAGATAATGATAGTGTATTAATCAGTTCATTACAATCTGATGTTATTCTTATCGATGGTTCAAACATATTCACTTTTGAAACTAATTTTGGCGAAGACAATTTCTCTGTTTCAAACATTGAGCAATCATCGAGTGATTCTCAACAATATCTAATGATAACTAGAGAAAGCGAAAATCAACAAAGCATTAGAGGATTTAACTCAAGTGGTTTAACAAGTTCCAATACTCCAAATGATGAGAATGTGAATTGGCAAAATTTGATGCATATTGGTGA
>DUKP01000218.1 GCA_013329295.1 Candidatus Poseidoniaceae archaeon | reverse complement strand
CTGCTGCTTCTGCTGCTGCATCTTGCTTTTCAGCAACTGCATCAACTTGGTCTTTCACGGTAGCCATCATTTCTTCGACAACCGCCGCTGCTGCTGCTTCGGCAGTTTCTTTTGCCTGCTCGATAGTGTCTTCGTTAGATTGCCTTACTACTGTATCTGCAGCGATTGTTGCCGCTACTTCTGCCTTAGCAATTACCTCTTCCTCAGAAGCTCCACCGCCGACACCGCCGGTTGCTTGTTGTAGAATTAATGCTGCTGTTGCTGTCATTGAAGCATCAACATATGGTGCTGCGCGGTAAAAATACTGAATCATAAATCCAACAGTCCCACAGACCGCACCCAAACCAATTATCCAGCCATTGTTGATATTTTGTACATTGTCTGGATTTTTGTATAATTCATCAGCCGGTATACCAGTTTCAGGTGGCCACCAAGTCATTCCAAATGCATTGGTGATCGATTCAACTGTAGCCCATACTGCAAAAATTATCATGATAATTGATGCATAATTAACTAATGTTCTATTTTCAAGAAGGAATGCAACTAGTACATCGCCTCCTTTCTCATCGCTATCGCTTTGCCCATCCGCAGCGCTCATGGTTTGGGGTGTTTTCGCCTATTATTAAAGTGGATTGCCTGTAAACTGGTCAAATTTGCGGATTGTTAGAGTGTTCATCTGCGCCCCTTACGACTTTTTCGACGCTGGCTTTTACCTGAATGCTCCCACGCTCTACTCGCCCTACTGCGCCTATCTTGGACATCTTCCCAGTATGGGTTTGGGCGCTCCATGCTTTCCGGCATTTCCTCAAAAGTTTTGACAGATATCGAAATGCCCCCCAACTCATCTTGTAATTGCCGGATATTTGAGCCACCTTTGCCCACTAAAGTCGAAACCATGTTTGACGGAACGAAGACATTGACATTAGTATCTGAGACAAATTGAACCTGAGATTCGATGCCAATCCATTCCCGAATTGTTCTAACTAACGAATCCTTGGCAAGGGCTCGTATAGGCGAGATCTGTCCGGAGTGCCCATCAACTGGAACTACAGCAATTTCGGAACCAAAAGCAAACATTTCGTGAGTGATTTTGCCACTTGGGAACTCTACCACTTCAATCACCGGCCTAGCTAATTCTTCTTGCATGCCAGATGGAGGTTTTACCGTCATTCGCAACTCCAGTACTTGCTGGATTTTACCAGCCTCTACGTGTAAAATTGTATCTAATACTTGACTGACCAATCCAAGTTCTACCTTACCAATCAGTCGTTGAATTGCTTCTAACGCTGAGTTGGCATGCGTGACTCCTAAAAGGCCAACTCCAGCAAGTCTTACATCAGCAAATATTTCGAAATCTCTAGCGCGTCTTACTTCATCGAAAATGACAAAGTCTGGGCGAACCAAGAAAATTATTTCCGCAGTTTTTTCTAAATCCCCCTCCAACGGCGCATATTGGGTTATTCTATCAGCCAATTGTAAATCCCTAGGCGCTTCCATAGTCTTGACCATGGCTCCCAAATCATTGTCAAGATATTCTGCTATGGCTTGGGCAAGAGTAGTCTTCCCAGAACCTGGTCGGCCACAAATGAATACTCCTCGATGGTGATTGGATAAACGTTCGATTAATCGCTCATCTAACTGATAATCATTAATTGACAATTTTGCAACTGGGCGAACAATAGTGATTTCTCTAGCATCTGCGAACGGTGGCCACGCACAGGCTATTCGCAAATCCCCAAGTTGGACTACCTGGCACCCTTTGCGATCAATTTCCAAAAAACAATCGCTACGATGCTTGTTTTGTTCAGCCAAATCTACCAATTCTTCCTGCAAAGATTCCATTCGGATAGTGTCCCAATTGCCATCATGTTTCTCAACTTCGACCAATTTAAGTTCGCCAATAGTGCCCCGCTTAACTCTAGGAGGACAATCTGCTTTCAGAAATACTGTGTGAACATCATCCTCAAGTAAACCCTCAATTAAATCAGGCAAATCGGGATGGTCACCATGCTTAGCCATGATGCGTTGTCATTGGTCAAAGCCTTTGACCCTTCGCATGAATAATTAAGGATTCACTCATTATCATTAACAACTGTTGGCTCCATCATTTCGATACTCCACCAAAATGTGGCAATTGTAACAATTGAAAGCGCATATATCCCGATACGGGAGTCGCTATCCCAAATCGACATGCACCACTCTGCAAAGACAATGGTGACGATTACAAATGAGAGAGCATTGAGAAAACCATATGAGTTAATCCCAAGATGCTTGAATGTGGTTTCCCGATTTGAAACTGCCCAAGCAAAACCTACCAAAGATGATAGCGCGATTGCTGTCCATGCTGTGGTAAAGGCTTCCATAGTCGTGAATGCTGTGATAATTGTAATTGCTGCAACTACAATTAGCATCCTTTGCACATTAGCGTAGGATATTCCCATGTTATCGCCCAAAGGCTCCCAATTATTCAATTCTCTCATTCAATTCTATCGAAGTATTTTGAATTTCGAGATTAGCCAATTCAACCCATTTAATGCTTCTAATTATTGAGCCGGGTTGCGGATAAATAGAATGTTTAGAAGGTGATTTTGTCATCTCAACAAGGTACTGCCATTCTCTTGCTAAAGGAGCCAGTATATTGTTGAGAAGAATTGTTCGCTCGGCTTGTCCGGTTGTTATTGTTAATTTGTTGACTTCATTCGTCTCTACCGTTATGCTGCCTTTTGAGCCATAATACTCAATCTTACGATTTTCCTCTCTTCCATTCCAGCCAACATCGATACATGCTTCTTTCATTCCAGGAAATTCAACAGATAGTTTTGCATT
>DUKP01000022.1 GCA_013329295.1 Candidatus Poseidoniaceae archaeon | reverse complement strand
GAGTGGAGATATAAGAGAGACGAGTTACGACTAATGGTCGAGTGATTGATATAACATATAGAAAAACAACTACCAAGCGGGTTGTTTGATAAGTATGGATGACATCATCGAAACTGAGTTATTTCGGGATGTAAAAGAGCGTATTTTGAAGATTGTTGAATCTATCAAAAATGCAGATAACGTGGCAATTTTTGCTACTGCAGACTTGGACAGCATTGTTTCTTTAGCGTTTTTAGAATCCGCTATGGTTGACGCAAAAATACCATACAGTAGAAAAATCTTGAAATCGACTCAAAATCAACCAAAAGGTGAAGAATACAATTTTGCTTCCTCATCATCTGTTGTGGTTAGTGTAGAACAGTTTGAAGATACTTGGACTCATAATGAAATTGATGATAAAGGACGTCTTAGGATAGTTCCACTTGCTGTATCCGTTTCACATCCTAATTCAGAAAAACAGCATCAAGGGGCTCTTGATGTTGTTGTGCAGTGTGCTGCAATAGCATCAATGATTGCACCTAATGGTAATAGAGTTAGACGTTTACGTTCATTAGCAGGTAGTGGGCAATGGCTACGTAATTCCTTAGACAATTCATATGACCCTGTCTACACAAAAATACGTGATATTTTACAAAATGAAGGGTCAATTAGAATCTTACCACTTCCAGAGTTAGAATCACCAATTACAGAAATGATACCTGATTTTCCTGATTCCTTACTTCGGAGGCTTACTAAAAAGTGGCCCAAAATGGATTTTGAACAAAGGAGACAAGCAATGAGTGAACTTGCTCTACCTACGCTAACTAATCAAAAAATTTCAACACCAAGATTAGAAGAATTAATCTGGTTTAGAATAATTATTGGTGACAATGTAAAAGATTTACATAGTCAAATACATCTTGCAAAATCACGATGGCCAACCGATGAAGGTGACTGTAAATCACATTCAGCAACAGTTCTAAAGTCCTTGATTTCTAACGGCGAGCTAATTTAATTGGAGTCGATGAATTCAAACCATATGGCTACCTCGGCGGTCTATGGCCATAGAGCGATTACTAACTGGTAGTATCAAAGACCAAATCAAGGATCTTATGTCGACAGAAGATTTGGTAATTGAAGCATTTAGAGACTTAGTAAAAGATGAACTTAAGTTGCATATTCGAAATAAGGTTGATTCAGACCCAGAATTGAAAGAGGAAATAAAAGAAGCAGTATCTTATTATTTTCAATCAAAAGCGCGTTCCATTTATGCAGAGCTGAAAGCAACTAGAGCGGCTACAAGACTTGGTTTGCGATTGCTTCCTGATGATTTACAGGGTGAAGTTGGAGAAGCGTTGGTTTCATTATTTGAAAAAGAACTTGGAACTTTGCTTGAAAAGGCACTTTGACGATTAAATTATTCATTATAATTTGACATTTTTACTCACATACAATAGAGTAAATTATGAGGTTGGAGTTTTTGGTCGGTTTGTGTTGGGCAAATTCTCGGGGCGTATAGCACAAATCGCTCTTGTTTTGATGATGATTTCAATTCCTTTTTCATCAGGGATAATAAATAGTGTTGAAGCCGAATCAACAGTTGTTTGTTGTGATGATGCTCATTCTGTCGATTTGTATCTAATTGGAGGCTCAACTGGTGAGTTGTCACCATTTTCTCAGTTACTAGAAGATGAGGCAAGTAATGCAGTAATTGCAAACTCGATAACATCACAAGAAACAGTCGGTGTTTGGAGCCTAGGTCGTGTTTGGCCAGGTTCAATTCCTGAGTCAAACTGGGATTTCGTCATGAATTATCGTGTCAGTGATGCAGGAGGCGCTCAGATTAATGCTACTGCAACTATTAAGATCGGTTCACAAGTGTTTTCTGATTCAACAAATTTGGAATCCTCTGTTTTAGCTCAAGGCGAAGGTCAAATTGAATTCTCAATACCAGTAGAGGAGATGTCTGTTTCAGCATCTAGTGAAATTGAACTTGAGCTAAGCGCTCGTTCGGTGGTTTTTAGTGTTCCTGGCGGAGATGCAGAGTTGGAATTTTTATGGGGTTCTGAAGACTTTGCTTCTAGTGTTAGCGCTGAGATTCCACTGATGGAATTATCTATCGATGAACCTCAAATTGAAGGTGGTGACATCTATCTTTCAGCAATAATAGATTCACCGTTTGGATTAGATGCATTGGCCTATTCTGATTCGATAGAAATGTTAGTTGATGGTCTAAAAGTTGATGGTGACCCAATTGAAACCAAGCGTGGAGATTCAATTGTCGTAACATGGACTTGGGTTGATGCAATGACTGGCACAAATAATGTTCAAGTTTCAGTTAAATTAAATCTTCAAACTGATGGCCCATTAATCCAAGGTTCTACTCAGTTTACCATTGAAGTCACTGATACTGGAGGAGGAACTGGAACATTCTATCCTGATGATGAACCACTAAGAACTAGTGGGGTTGGTAGTCCATTGTCAATAGAACAACTAATTGATTTATCCAGTGACGATGGTAATCTTAAATTGGCAAAAACAACAATGTTAGAGATTGATGGCGAGATGGCATTTTGGATGAGATGGGGAATGGATCACATCGGTGACAATGATTTGTCTACTAATTCAGTTCTGTTTGGATGGGATGCTGGCGGAGTTGCAGAAGAAGATCGTGAAAGTCGAAATATCGAAAATGTTGAGAAAGAGCAGTTTGAAAGGGAAATGAAAACAAGATTTCGTACATACATGAGTGATATCAACGGAATGCAGTTACTTAGCAAAGAATTGATTGGCGATTCGAGTGACTTTGATACAATTTCAGTTTCTGTAGATTTGATGGGTGAGTCGCGTGTAGTAAACCATCCTTTGATACTAACCTTTTCAACTCTACAAACGCTACAAAGCGGTGAACAATTTGAATTATTGAGAAGTTTTATTAAAACTCAAACAACTCCAATTTGGCAAGATTATTCAATTTCGGTAGAAGCAAAATCGTCAGTACTAACATCATTTGGTGATTCAGATTTATTAGAATCTAATGACCTTTCTTTTTCACATTCAAGATATCCTTGGGGCGAGGTTATTAAATTAGAATCATCTTCAACAAGTTTGGATGAAGATTTTACAATTATTGTCTACCCCAATGACAACCTTTTGTTTAGCCCAATGCCATTAACAATAATTACATTGATTATTGTACTATTTGGTTTCTTTAGTTCAATGTCAATTACTCGTAATAAGCATAGAAGATTCTTGATGCTTGAATTAATACTGATGCCAGTGGTAGCATTGATTTACATTTTCTCTTATCCTACAATTTTTGTGTTAGGTTCATCCGGTGGTGCCTCATTATTGTGGATAATTACTGCATTTGTAAGTCCAAAGCGTTTGCAAATAGTGGAACAAAGCGAACCTGAAGAACTGGTTGATGTGCCAACAATAACTTGTCCTTCTTGTCAAACCGCAATTCCAGTACTAAGTGATGAAAGGCCACTAAAAGTAGCCTGTGCTGGTTGTGGAAAAACCATCAAAATTGTTGGATAATTACAACTTCAGTTTTTTCAAAGATCTAACAATTGCCCGACTTTCCTTGTAATCACTTGGTGAAAAGTACCCTCTGAATTCACCATTTTCATCGACAGCAACTACAGCTTGTGGTGAACGCTGCCTAATTTGTTTCAATACTTTTGATAATTCTTCTGAAAGTTTAATCTCCATGAAATCCATTTCCATATGTTCGCCACAAGTAGCTGTTTTGGTATCAATTTCTTTATCGATAGCAATCAATAATTGTTTGTAACCAAGAACTCCTTTAACTTTAGAATCATCATCAAGCACAACAAGAATTCCTCCTGGGACAGTAAGCAATCTCCTTGCTGCTTCTTGAAGTGTGTCATTTACTCCTGCTGTAATATGTTCGTCGTTTAAATCCAAATCTGCGACTGTCTTGATTTCCTTCGACATTGATTAGTCGTAGGTGATAAGAGATTTGATACTTCCTAATTGTGAGTGAAAATAACTTTATTATTTTCTGCAATTATTCCGTATCCTATCCTTTCAAGTTGAACTGATGTTCCCAATTTTATCTGATGGGATTCTAATCTACCTTCGATAGAAAGCAATTGACCATCCTTGACTAATTCAAGTTTGGAACTATCGGAGCTGTTTTGTGAAACCCAATGAATGATTTTACGCTTATCAGTTCGCTCTTTTGAAACAAATGTGGCTACTTTGCCATCAATATCAAAATCACCAAACTCTTTCAATCTTAATGCAGAATGTTGTAAATCTTCACGTTCAATATAGACGATTGGATTACTCAAATCAATTACTCTTGAACCCATTTCTGTATGGTTTGGATGTGTTGGAATTGTAATATTGTTTTCATTGATTCCTACCAATGATATCTCAACTGGATCTCTAATAAATGCAATACGTGGTGCATTATCATCAATGACCTTGATGTTATGTGAGTACAAAGTTGCTAATGGTACAGCAATGTCCTTTTGAGTGACTCCTAATTCAACCCAGAAACTCCTTAGAGCACTTGCTTGAATTCCAGTACCACTAAGACCAGCAATAGTCGGCAAACGTGGATCTGACCAGCCACTAAATTTTCCTTCCTCAATGTCTTTGCGCATTTGAGATGTTGAGAATCCACCCCATTCGTGAACTTTTACTCTTCCCCAATACATTGTTTCTGGATATTTCCAACCAAAGTGCTCATACAGCAATGTTTGCTTTCTTGTTGAATCCATAAGGTCTTTACCACGAATGATATGTGTGACGCCTTGTAAATGATCTTCAACAGCACTTTGGAAATCTAATAGGGGCCATACACGGTACTTTGAGGCAATATTTTCTCTTGGATGAGGGTTGGCAATTGTATCTTGGATTCTCAGTGCAGGCCAGTCTCTAAGCGCTGGATTTTTTAGAGTCATATCTGTCTTGACTCTTACAACTGCATCGCCAGGATTGAATGTACCATCAAGCATTTTACTCCACAACTCTTTGTTGTAATTTACTTCATTGATTCGACATGGACAGTTGGTTTTACTGACTCTAAACTCTCGAAATGCCTCTGCACT
>DUKP01000226.1:15763-20644 GCA_013329295.1 Candidatus Poseidoniaceae archaeon | reverse complement strand
ACTTCAACTTGATGAACCAACACCCACCTGTGGAGATGCTATTATTGAAGCGGGCTTAGGTGAAAGTTGTGATGATGGCAATACAGCAGATGGCGATGGATGCTCTTCAACATGTCAAATAGAACCTCAGCCATGCGGCGATGGAGTTATTGATGAAAACGAACAATGTGATGATGGTAATACTGCAGATGGAGATGGATGCTCTTCAACCTGCGAACAAGAAGACCCGTGCGCTAATACAGTATGTGAACCTGGTTGGACATGTGATGGTGATGGAAACTGCATCCCACCTCAAGATGGGACTCCTTGTGATGATGGAGACCCAACTACAGTAAGTGATGCTTACCAATCAGGGTCATGTGTAGGTCAGCCAAAAGATTGTGGTGATAGAGTTGTAAATTCTCAAACTGGTGAATGTGAATGTCCTCAAGGTCTAACTGATTGTAATGGAGACTGTGTGGACTGTGAAACTGATGACAACAATTGTGGTGCATGCGGAAATGTTTGTGGAGAAGGCTGGACCTGTGATGATGGGGACTGTATTCCACAATATTTCCAACCTGAAACCAGAGATGAACTGAAGACTGCAGTAGATGAGTGGATCGCTAATTCAACTGAAGCAAATTCAACCTATGGCAACATCAGCACTTGGGATACATCATTAATTACAGATATGTCTGAATTATTCTACTACAACGAGACATTTAACGATGATATTTCACAATGGGATGTTTCGAGTGTAACGACCACGGAAAAAATGTTCAAATTTGCACAAAGCTTCAATCGGGATCTCTCAGGATGGGATGTTTCAAATGTGGTTTACATGAATGAGATGTTTTACTACGCTACCGATTTTAATCAAGATATTGGATATTGGGATGTTTCAAGTGTAACAGATATGGAAGGGATGTTCTTTGCTGCTACCGATTTTAATCAAGACTTAGTAAGCTGGGATGTTTCTAAAGTGACTGATACCAACGGAATGTTTTTTTCAGCAACAAGTTTTAACGGTGATATTTCACATTGGGATACCTCTAATGTAACTAAGTTAAATTCAATGTTTCGTGGTGCTTCCAGTTTCAACCAAGATATTTCAGGATGGGATGTTTCAGGTGTGAATGATTGGTACGGTATGAATTCAATGTTCTATGGTGCTGAAAGCTTTAACCAAGATATTTCAAGTTGGGATGTTTCAAATGTGAATAACATGTATGCAATGTTCTACGATGCTAAGAGCTTCAATCAAGATTTATCAAATTGGGATGTTTCAGGATCAACTAATTTGAATGCCATGTTTGATGGTGCAGATGATTTATCTGATGAGAATAAATGTGTAATTCATAACTCATTCAGTTTGAGTGATTATTGGAATTATGATTGGGCTGAATATTGTAGTGATGACTGAAATCTACTGATTCATCTAGGTGACATCATATTAGATTCACAAATAAATGGTTTACTTATGATCACGAGGGGTTATGCTAAACCCCCTTGTACAAAATTAGCCTGTTGACAAGGGTTCTCAGTGGGCCCTTTACAACGCTACCCTCTGTATCAACTTATGACCACTTGTCATCGCCATCGGTGTCATTTCTACTGACTCTAATGAAGGCAACAATCAGCATGAAAACTACGGCAAGTACGGCGATTTGCAACGTAGTCGAAGAGATTTCTGAAGAGGTCTCGTCATTGTCGTCATTACTGTCTGGAGAGGTGGTGCCGCCGTTGTTATTGCCAGCATTGCCATTATTGGCTGAAGCCCCAACATCTACAGTGAATTCAATTGTTGAGGCATTGGAATTGTCTGAAGCATCGGCACTTGTTACGACCAACATGTAATCTCCATCAGAGAGAATTGCTGTGATGTGTTCGTGGTTTTTCTTAGTAGCAAAGTCGTCAGTGTGGATTACTGTACCATCAAGACTGATCGATTCTGTAGAACTTTCAGAGGTATACCAAGAGATTCTTGCTCGTCCGTCTTCAAGTACTTCTACCGCCAAGTTGAGTAATTCTGGTGGCTCTTCATCAATTACTGTTGAAGTGGTGAAGTTAACCATTTCTGAGGTAATATCGCCAATTGATACGACGCACTCGTATTCAGTTCCAGCAGTTAGTCCGGTTGCAGTTACCGTATTGGTCAACTCTTCACTGCTCCATGCTTGGTTGACTGCGGCTGTAGTCTCTCCCGCAACATTACAGGCTAAATCGCCAGATGCTGCCTGAGTTGTCGACCATTCTAAGATGGCGGAATCAGCAGTACTGCTGACATATTTGAAACCGTAAATTTGCTGTGCAATCGCTGGCATTTCAAAGCCAGTTATTTGTGCATAAACGTGTCCTGCAACATCGTAAGAAGATAGCATTGCTTGCTGTCCGTCGCCATCGAGAATGATATCGACAATGTTTGGATCGTAATCAATTCCATCATCATCTGCCGGGTCAGCACCGCCGCCAAGTCGCCAAGTCTTAGCTGTTGCATCAACATCACGCCACTTACCGGTACCAAAGCCGTCTTGGCTTCCAATTACAATGATATAGCGGTAATTAGAAACATCGCTACCGATTACATCTTTGCTAACTGTGAAAGTGATGGTTTTGTCTTCAACACTACCAGTAACATCAATGCCTCTTGCAGAAGTACTTCCGGTCTCCGCCTGTACTGCTTGGACAGCTCCTGGCTCACCGGTTCCACTAATCGCGACCTCCCAAGCCCAATCTGGATGCACTTCGGCATTGGCACCGGTTAACATTTCTACCTCACCGTAAGACGTGTCGCCTTGATCGACATAGATCTGGACTATCTGATGGCTAAAGCCGTTGGCTAAGCCCCAAATATCGGTCATCTCATCCATTTCGATAATGAATTGGGCATTCCATGCGCTTTGACGAACTGTGACTTTCTTAGCGTCCCAAAGTCCGCCACCACTGTCTGTAGCAAAATCGCTAGCTAGTGGATAAGTGTAATCGCCATCGCCATTCTCATCACCAATGGCATCATCTAATTCAAGCAGAGTCACCCATTCTTCTAAGTCAGGTAGAACAAGTTCGGCCGGTGCTGGTGGTGCAACTTCCATATCTTCTCCATCACCATATGATAATGAACCAGCCCACGATGATACAACCTTGATTCGTGTGGTATATCTCGGTGCAAGACCAATATCGGCCCAAGGAATTACGAATTCATAGACATCTTCAACCGCGCAACTGCCAAGTGAAGAAGTACTGGATAACACCCATTGTTCATTGTCACCAGACTTGCCTTTAGCCTCAAACAGGTTCCACTTAGCACGTCCATCCTCTCTAACGGTATCAAAGTCAATTGCAACCATGTATTTGGCTGGGAAACCGAGGATTTGATTGCCATAATAGGTGCGGAAGTTGGTCTCAACTTCATTGAAGTTGACCGCATTTGGCTGCATGAAGTAGATTGCCAAATCTGGCTCATCATATTGGGAGTTGCGTGAGATCGCCTCAAGTTCATCAGCGGTTACTGAATCAATACGCATGAAAATATTGCTTGAATCATAACCAACATAGAAATTTTCGATGTCGAAATCTCCACCATCAACTGATGCATCATACTTAGCTGCACCGTCCCATTCGCCGGGCAAGGCAATACCATCAATCATCGGCTCAATAATGCCGCCATAGGGTACAACTGGTGTTGCTGCGCCAGTCCACAAATCTTGCAGATAAGGTGGCAAATCAAGATTAATTGCACGATAGATGTTAGAGAGGTGAACCTTGAATAAAACATCCCAGTTCTCGTCATAGCCACTATCTTGGTCAAGACCATACCACCAGAACCAATCACTACCTTCAGCGATGTACAATGACTCCCAGGCATTCGCAAGTCCGGGATGGCTTGGATTATCTTCTTCAAAGGAAACCAGTGCTTGTCGTGCTTCAACTAGTCTTTGCCATCCAAGGCTTTCTTCTGGCTCACCAGCCCATGTGCGCAGAGTGCCGTCTATCCATGACCCTGTGCCGATGGTTTCAATTTCTGGCAGCTCTGGATCTGTTGCCAAAAATTCACTTGGAGTAGTAGTGACAATAGTTGGGTGTGATGCAAGTCTTGAATACCATTCATGCATGAACGGGCGAGCATTGTCTTGGTGTTGGAATTCTGACATGAACATCCAGTTTTCACCATCTAGTGCGACAGTAAGTAAGTGCTCTGATGGGTCTTCTCCAGCATCGAGTAATTCTTGTCTAATGTTGTCAAGATATGCAATGAAGTCGGAAACTGCTGCTTCTGGAGTCATTGTTCCATATTGGAATGCAATTCTATCTGAAATGACTCTGTCTCTAAACACCGTTGCGATTTCACCACCGTCTTCTCCAGTGACAATCCATGGCGTTGCTAAATTACTTGCGATATCGACATCAATGAAATTTCCATTAACATCGGTAGACTTCATTAGAATTTCTTCATCAGTGACCATCCACTGAATTCCAACATCGGATACTGGTTCAACCATTGCGGGCGACACGGCTTCTTCGCTTGGCCACATTCCGGTTGGGCGGAATCCTAGTTTGTCTTCGAACAAATCCATTCCTGTAATCAAATGGTTTTGCACATCCTCGGGCCATGATTCCTTATTAACGCGAATACCATCTTCCATAGTCCAGCCATCCATCATTAGTAGTGGCATAATTGGATGATAATATGGCGTAGTTGTCAATTCTACTTGACCTTGTGCGGCAAGTTGGCTGTACATTGGTAGTACATTTGCCATGTGAGCATGTTGCCTATCGATGACATACATCAAATCATCATGAGTATACTGGCCTGCCTGCATGAATAGATCAATCAAACCTTGATCACGGTGGCTCGCATCATATTCGCCTAAGACATAATCTGGAGAGAATTGGTAAAGG
>DUKP01000226.1:14256-15374 GCA_013329295.1 Candidatus Poseidoniaceae archaeon | reverse complement strand
GTTGCAGGCTTTAGATTATGTAACGTCATGTCATAGAGTTCTGAGTAGCGGTTACTCGAAGGATATAGCCATGATTGAATGTGTCCAGTTTCAGAGACGTTGTAAATCCAGCCACTATTCCAGAAAGATTGGAATTGCATAGTGTGTAATTCCAAAGCGGTTGCGTTGGGGTAGCCGCCTTCGGGCCAAGGCCTCTTAGCCATATCTGTATGGTCATCTAGTGGTTCATTTTCATAATAATCAACTAATTGCTCGATAAATGAAGGTACGAGATTATAGGTAACTTTGGTGCCGGTTTGTGCAAGAATCCCGGGAGAATCTACATACTCCGTCATGGCGTGAACCCTTACCCAAGGCATTTCGTAAGTGTTGGTTAATTTATTCTTGTAATATGGTTGGTGTTGGTGGAAAATTATCGCAAGGTTTAGTGCATCATCGACTTTTTCAACCCCTGCTGCTTCGAAAACAGGTAATGAGTTTGGCGATGTTGCATTATTGATATTGTCAATGTGATAGAAATGTGTGAAGGTTTCTGCACCATTTGCACTACTCGGGTTATCCGTAGGGAATGAAGTCCACACATGTCCTTCGTCTTGCCATTGTGCATACAACATGAACTGAACGGTTGTCGGGCTACCAATAGCCGACCATGGTATCGCCATTTCAGTGACTGGGTTATCTGCCCAGCCGACATAGATCTGAGAAGTGTCTAGAGTTCCTTGATCGGCCCAAGAAGACCCATCATAAGAGAAATATTGATTGTAATATGAATCTTCAAGAGCAAGGCCGTAATCTGCAGCAAATGGTAGTGTGTGAGCAAAATTCCAATCTCTACTCAGTACTGAACCGCTCTCACTGGTATTGAAATAAACAAATAGATCAGCGCCGTTGGAAGTCGAAGCCCAATCTGTGCCAGTCCAAGCAACATAGAAATTGGTTGAATCCCAAGTTACGTGGAGTGAAACACCGTGACTATCGGTAGCTAATTCGGTATCAGTTGACCATTCAGATAAGTCGCCATCAACAGTGATTGTTTCGGGCGTTATTGCTGAAACAAATCCCATTCCGGCTTGTAAACAAAATAATAGCGTGATGAAGATGGCAGTAGTTCTCATCAG
>DUKP01000226.1:8647-13861 GCA_013329295.1 Candidatus Poseidoniaceae archaeon | reverse complement strand
ATCGGTGTTCTATGTCACTTGACTTCCTTGCCTAATGGGAAAATATCGGATAGTAAGAAATTCTTACATTATCTCAAACAAAATAATTACTCGAAATGGCAATTTTTACCTTTAACCCCTCCAGATAAACATAACTCTCCTTATGCTTCACCATCAGCTTTTGCTGGGCATTATGGAATTTGTTCCTCGGACGAGGTTGGTGACTTGACTGAAGAATCCTTTTGGTTAGATGATTGGGCTTTATTTGCAACAATTACTGAACAATTCCCGGGTAAAAACTGGACAGAATGGCCACATGATTTACGCAATAGAGAGCCGGGGGCGTTGGCTAAATGGCGCAACAAAATATCCCCAGAAATTACTCGCCAAGGAATCTTTCAACATGAATGGTTAACGATGAAGCAGCAAGCCAATGAAATGGGAATAGATTTGATTGGAGATTTGCCGATATTCATTTCCCACCACTCCGCCGATGTTTGGGCTAATCCTGAATTGTTCCAATTAGATGACAAGGGTTTGCCGACAGTTGTTGCGGGAGTCCCCCCAGATTACTTTAGTGAAACTGGCCAGAAATGGAATACTGTATTGTATAACTGGGAAGAGCATGAAAAGACTGGTTGGCGTTGGTGGCGTCAACGAATGGCTCGTATGCTGAGGCTCTTTGACATAGTTAGAATCGACCATTTCAGAGGATTCCATTCTGCTTGGGCTGTTCCAAGAGATGCCGAAGACGGCGTTATCGGTGTTTGGCAAGATGCACCAAAGGCGAAAATAATCAGTGAATTGGTTGATGTTGCTGGCGACGAAAAGAGAATTATCGCTGAGGATTTGGGTATTATTCCACAAGAGGTTGTGGATTTACGATTACAATTTAATTTGCGCGGCATGGCCATTCTTCAGTTTGGATTCGGAGAAGATGCCGATAAAAGCCCGCACCACCCAGACAACATTAGCGCTATGCAAGTAGTTTATACTGGAACTCACGATAATGATACAATTCTTGGTTGGTGGGCTTCAGCAGATCAGTTGACAAAGTCAAATGTTACTACTATTACTGGTGAAACTGATGATATTGCTGGCTCGATTATTGAATTAGCAAAGAACTGTGTCTCGCCACTTTGTATAATTCCACTACAAGATATTTTGAGACTTGATTCTTCAGGCCGTATGAATGTTCCAGGTGTTGAAAAAGGAAATTGGCAATGGCGATTTGACTGGAATGAGCTAAACTAATGATACTTATTCATTTAGGGTCATTATCATAACCCCCCTTAGTAACCGGTTGAAAGAATGGGGCTTGTTGGGTACTTCACAGCAGAAATCGGATTATGGTCCGAATTACATACTTACTCTGGCGGATTAGGTGTTTTAGCGGGAGACCATGTCAAGTCTGCTGCTGATGCTGAAATCGATTTAATTGCGATAACTTTGCTATACCGAGAAGGATACGGTCGACAACATATCGATTCTGATGGTAATCAAACTGAAAGTTTCGGCGCAATTGATCCAGCCGACCATTTGATTGACACTGGGCTGGATTTGGCTTTACCTCTTGATGGTGGAACTTTATACTCGAGGATTTGGAAAGTTGAGGTGGTTGGAGTAACCGGGCACATCGTTCCTGTATACTTCCTTGATACACACCATCCTAAGAATTCTGAATATCATCAACGTCTTGGTGCTAGATTGTATGGTGGTAATGATGATGTCAGAATTAGACAAGAGTACTTGCTCGGGGTGGGCGGTGTTAGGTTATTGAACACTTTAAGAAAGGAATTCTCTGGATTACACCTCAATGAAGGACATTGTACCTTTGCGCTGTTAGAATTGCTCAAACAAGGATGGACTAGAGAAGACCTAAGCAAGAAAATTTTGTTCACGACTCACACTCCAGTTCCTGCAGGTCATGACCGCTTTGAATGGGACGATGTCAATGAAGTATTAGGTGACTTAATGCCTAAAGACGCTGTTGAATTAGTCAAATCGGTTGGCGACCCTGAAGATGGCGCTCGTTGCTCAATGTCCCATCTAGCAGTTGCTTTGGCTGAACAAGTCAATGCTGTCTCAAATCTAAACGCTCAGGTAGCATCGACCATGTTCGATAATTATCACATTCACCCGCTTACCAATGGAGTGCACCATATTACTTGGACTTCTCCAACAATGGCTGAATTATACGATGATAAATTGCCTGGTTGGAAACAAGACCCAACACAACTTGGTTATGCTGGAACATTATCAGATGAAGATTTAATGGCGGCGAGAAGTAAAAATCGACGAATCTTTCGGGAATTGGTCAAAATTTCTACTGGTGTAGAGCTTGAAGAAAATCGATTGACGATTGGTTTTGCTCGACGTTTTGCTACCTACAAAAGAGCAAATTTGGTGTTCAAAGATTTAGCCCGGCTTAGTGAAATTGGTGGGGGTAAAATTCAGTTTGTATTCTCCGGTAAAGCTCATCCAAGAGATGAGGGGGGTAAGCAACTAATCAGAGATATTTACGGTAGTGCTAAGCATTTAGAACAAGAAATACCTGTGGCTTTCCTAGAAAATTATGACATGGATACTGGGCTGGCAATTACCAGTGGTGTTGATATTTGGCTCAACAACCCAATTCGACCAATGGAAGCATCTGGGACTTCGGGGATGAAAGCGGCAATGAATGGCGTGCCTAATTGCTCAATCTTAGATGGTTGGTGGCCTGAAGGATGTCAGCATGGTGTCAACGGTTGGGCTATTGGTGAATCAGAAGATGATAGAGATGACGATAGAGATGCTGAAAATATTTACTCTGTCCTTGAACATCAAGTTATCCCTACATGGGAAAAGGGTGGATCGGCTTGGGCCAACATTATGCGCTCAAGTATTGCAACCTCAGCGAGATTTACTGGCGCCAGAATGATTGCTGAATACAAGCGATTTTACGATGCTTTTGAATGATTATTTCTTGCGCATCGTCGTGAAAAATAGTATCACTAAGCCACAAAATACTGCAACTGCAAGTCCATTTCTAGCAAAGTCTGCCAATGAAGATTTTTCTTCTGCATCGGTCACTATTTGTGAATCATTATTAGCATTAGTATCATTTGTTTGACCACTATTATCAACACTATCACCAGTATTATTCTGCCCATCATCATCTACACTATCGGTATTGTTTTGAGTACTATCATCGGTTTCATTATCCGTTGAATTATTATCTGGTAAATCTGTTTCATATTGACATGTGCCATCATCCTGATTGGCATTAGCAGCAAAATTCAGCGCCAAGGAATCTGTACAGCCAAGAACAGTTTCGGGAGGATATTCACATGAACCATCGTCCTCAGTAGCATCAGAGTCAAAATTGGTGGCTGATGAATCGGTACAGCCTAAAACCGTAGTAACATCATCTGAAGGATCTGTAGAATCACTAGAATTAGATAGATGGTTTACTAAAAATGTATGAGTCAAACCTGAAATTGGGCAATAATGCCATTGAGATGAATTATCATCATCACTACAACTCAATATTGAAGCATTGAAAGTAAGTGTTACCTCAGTACCATTTGGTATTGTCTCATTGACTGACAATTGCCATGACATATTGTACGAAGAATTAGGGGGTATTAGGTAGAACCATTCGGTGTAGTCAGGGAAACCTTCTACCAAATCATTGTCTACTGAGCTATTAACTCCCGGGTAATGGAGGTCTTTGTCACAAGTATTTGTCAAATCTAAAGTAATGAAGTAAGTAGTATTCATTGTGAAATTATTTACGATTAAACAGTGACTATCTTGATCTCTAGGTGGCGGTTGAATTACTGCATCAAGCTCAATTACAGTTACTGAATTTGCCGGTATTGAGGTAGTAGTAGAAGAGATGAAAGTGTCACCAAATCTAACAATGTCGCCAGTATCAAATCCATCATAAGTCGTGGCTGGGCCTCGATTTAGAATTATCGACATGTTTTGCTCGGAATGAGACATGTCATAGATTAGTAAATCTGGACTCACATAACGAGTTGAATAGGTGCCTTGTTTTAATGCGATTGAGTTTGCTCGGAGTTGGCCTAATGCTGAGATATCTTCATACAAGGCACTTTCACGGTCATTCCAATTGTCTGAGTCTCGGTACATGTGCCGATTATCCGGGTCAGCACCGCCATATTCCCCATACTCGTCACCGTAATACAGTAATGGCGCACCAGGTGTTGTCAACAACCAGCCATAGGCTTGTAAGACTCTTTGGTAGGTTTCATCGGTACCTGGCTGGCCGGGTAATCCTTGTTCTTGCCATTGATTGTATGCATCTCCAGTCCCTCTATCTGACCTGCTGGCTAAACGCGGAACATCATGGCTGCCGACATATGGCACCATAACTGCACCTGGAACATATTGGTCTTGGCTTCTATTGGTCCAATAATCGAGATGATGGTAATTTCTTGCTTCTTGAGTGAATACATTATCAACAACTGCATGATACAATACAAAATCTGCTTGGCCATCAAGAGAGTTTTCACCAATGTAGCGATTGATGGTCTCATATTGGAACTGATTGTCGGCTAAATTATCGCCAGACCAGCCCATAGCAGTCTCGCCTTTGAGATAATAATCAGTGCCGACGGTCTCAAATCGTTCATTGATTCTAGTCGCTAAATTAGTTACTGCAAGGTCATCAACGTGTTTTACTGCATCGATTCGAGCACCATCTAAATCAAATTCTTCTAACCACCATAATGCATCTTCAATAAATTGTTCAGAAGCCTCTCTTACCTTCCAATTTACATCTGGCATGTAAGAAGTGAATTGGCAATCTAAACGATGTTCGGTCCAATCACAATTTTCAGTGCCGCAAATACAACCTTGGTTGAACCATTCTGGATTGTCTTGGTAATATGTGTGGTCTTGATGGACGTGATTTACCACATAATCCATCATTACTCTAATGCCAGAATTGTGAGCTGCGTCAATCATTTCTTTGAGTTGATCTGCTGTTCCAAGTCTAGGGTCTACTTCTCTTGCTTCAATTGGCCAATAGCCATGGAACGCAGACACATCATGAACACCATCGGCGGCGATACCAGTCCCTTGTGCATTGGTATTGAATGGCGTTAACCACAATACATTAACACCAAGATTGGCAAAATAACCTGATTCAATTTTCGCAGTAACTCCTTCAAAATCGCCACCCATCCAATCAGCACCTGCAGCAGCACCTGTTGGTTGTCCATC
>DUKP01000226.1:7454-8262 GCA_013329295.1 Candidatus Poseidoniaceae archaeon | reverse complement strand
TCCTCCCAAGAAAATTCGCTTTGCTGACCAACCCAAAATGGCACCAAATGGTCATATGCTTGATTGCCATCAGTATCTGCGATTTCAAGTTTTAACGTATGTTTTCCATCACTCAAAGTCGTCGTATCTAATGTCCATGTCATTGTGGCTGAATCCCATGTCGCTGCTTCAAGTCCAACTGGGGTGCCATCTGGCCCAGCACCACTAGTTCCTGGCAAGAATGTGATTATTAATTGGTCATTGATTAGTTCACTAGCGAAATTCGGTCTTGCTGAATCCTTTATCCTAACTACTGAATTCTCAACATTTCCGCAATAGCCTCGATAAGGGTTACTTGTGTCGAAAACGTACTCGCCATCGACAATAAATTTGTAACAATAAATTCCTTCATTTAATGCAACTTCTGCTGTCCAAACTCCATTAGTTTCGCTAAGTGTTAATACATCATCCCAATCCCACTCACCAACCAATTCTACTGTAGTTGCACTACCGGAGTAAGTAAAAACCGTATTGCCACTAGTATAATCGATACTTGGCCCATCCGCTGAAACAGGAATCATTGGCAATAATAATACTGTAATGAATAAGGTTGCTATACAAATCTGCTTTTTCATTTTGTCACCTCATGGTCTTTCTTGAATAGGTTGTTTGCGGTATTTACCAAATCATCTATGTGATCACAAAGGAAACTCTTGACAAAGTCATTCGCTGGATTATGATAAGCATTCAATGGCTCATCGTGCTGTTGTAGAACTCCTTTATCTAAGATTGCAATACGATCTGCTAAAGTCATAGCTTCAATTTGGTC
>DUKP01000226.1:0-7107 GCA_013329295.1 Candidatus Poseidoniaceae archaeon | reverse complement strand
TGTGTTACATAAATTGTCGTAGTGCCAAGTTCGTCATGTAATTTTCTAATTTCATTACGCATTTGATGTCTAAGTTCGGCATCAAGGTTAGACAGCGGTTCATCCATAAGTAGCACCTTTGGCCTTCTAACCAATGCTCGACCAAGTGCAACTCTTTGCCTTTGTCCGCCGCTCAATTCTTTTGGTTTCTTATCTAAATGCTCAACTAAATCAAGCATCTCTGCGGCTTCTTGAATTCTTTGTTTAATCTCATCTCCAGTCAATTTTGCATCGCCTTTAGCCATCCTTAGTCCGAAGGAAAGATTGTCAGCAATCGTCATATGCGGATAAAGTGCATAGGATTGGAATACCATGCCAAGACCGCGCGCACCTGGGGGGAGGTGATTCACTGTAACGCCATCGATTTGAATTTCTCCATGGGTTACTTCTTCCAATCCAGCAAGCATGCGAAGCGTAGTAGACTTGCCACAGCCAGAAGGCCCCAGCAAGACTAGAAATTCTCCATCTTTCACTTCTAAATCTAATCCACTTACGGCCACAAAGCCATCATCATATTTCTTCGATACAGTATTATAATTTACACTAACCATAGTATCACCCCTTTACCCCTCCAGCTGCAAGCCCTTCTATCAAGAACTTCTGGAAGAATAGGAATAGTAGCGCTACTGGCAGACTGACCAAAATACTGGCTGCCGCAAAGTCGCCCCATGCTTGCCCAGTAGCAGAAATCAATGAAGCAAGACCTACTGGGAGAGTATACATGTCATTTGAGGTATTGAAAGTAAGGGCAAGAAGGAATTCATTCCATGCCGCGAGGAAACTGAACAATGCTGTTACCGCAACTGCAGGCAGCGATAATGGCAAGACTACTTTAGTGAAAACTTGGAATTGATTGCACCCATCAAGAGTTGCTGCTTCTTCTAATTCACGCGGTACAGTATCAAAGAATCCTTTGAGCATCCAAACACAAAGTGGTAGTGCAGTCACACAGTATGCTAGTATCAAACCAAGATGTGAATTAAGTAATCCAAGAGTTTTCATAACCAAGAAATAAGGTACCAAAATAATGATTCCTGGGAACATTTGAACAAGTAAGAAGGCAAACATAGAAACATCTCTACCGGTAAACTTGTACCTACTGAAAGCATATCCAGCAGGTATTGCGATCACTAAACCAAGTAGACTGGTTCCAATTGAGACTATGAGTGAATTCCTGAACCAAATCCAAAATGATTCGCCTTCGAGTATTTTACTAAAATGCTCGCCACTAAATGAATCGCCAATTTCGCCACCAAGTGCATTTCCTGGAGAAACCGCAATATCAAAAATCCAGATTATTGGAATCAATGTAATGACTACGAAATGAAGCAGTGTAATGTGCGAGCCGATTTTTTGATGGCGCTTTTGTGCGTTGAAATTGCGTTTTAGTCCATACTCTATGGCTGAAATCGATAATTCTCTTGTTGCCCACACTGACACTGCGCGACTGGATAGCCATAGTAATGACAAGACGCCGGGGGCAATCATCCACAAATTAAGCCAAAAATTAAACAGCGAAATAGGCATCAAAATTAACCGGTAAATACCTAATGAAATTATCACTGAACTTATCAACAATGCAATATTCCTTTGTTGAATATTATTTGGTTCCGGTAGAGATGCTCTTAATGCAGCAATTGATGCGCAGCCAATAAAACCAATCAGCAATAGTTGGTCATCGCCGCGTAGATAGTCAAATGTAAGCAAGAGAATATTCACTATAGTTGCAACAACTAACCATGAACGTAATGTCAGCACCTCGACCGGAGTATACCAGGCTCGTATTATTCGCTCATTAATCATACAGCGGCCTCCGTTGCATTGGTTTGTTTCATGTAAGTCCAAGAGAAAGCGAGTAGCATTAGGAAAATTATTACTGACCAAGCTGCTGCTACCCCATAAGCACCATCTCTAAATGCGACATCGTAAACATAGGTAATCAAAATATCAGTTTGGCCAGGTTCACCAAAATACAAATCCGGACCGCCATCAGTCATGAGATAAATTACATTGAACATGTTGAATGTCCAAATAAATCCTAGTAGAGAAAGTGGCACTAAGGCGCTTTTTAAGTTCGGGAAGGTAAGATAGAGGAACGCATCCCAACCAGTTACACCATCAATTTTTGCAGCTTCATACATATCCTTTGGAAGTGCTTGAAGCGCCCCACTAATCGACATCATCATGAAAGGAATACCAAGCCAAATGTTGACCAAAATTACAATTATTTGCGCACCGGTTGGATCTGAAAGGAAGTTAATATCAGTACCAAGTAGATCATTGATTAAACCATCTGGTTGAAACATTCCTTTCCAAACCAATACAGAGATGTAAGATGGCACTGCCCACGGGAGTAATAGAATTGTACGATAAGCTGTTTTGCCCTTGATATTAGCGCGTTGTAGCACCAATGCCAAAAACAAGCCTAAGCCAATATGTGCGCTAACGTTAACAACTGTCCAAACCAGTGTGAAAATAGTTACACGAATGAAACCTGAAGCAGTGATTACATCCCAGAAATTAGATAATCCGATGAAGGCTTGTTCTCCAAGATGGGTTTGGTCAGCATCAGTAAAAGATAACCAGAAACCATACATTACAGGATAGAAGGTCAGCACAGCAAGTGCTAGCATTGCTGGTGCGATATAGAAATGAGCAAGACGAGAATTGGTTCTACCGAGTTGCCCATCTCGATACCGCGCGTAACTTAGTAATGCGATTAAAGAAAGTACGATAGCACCGATAGCAAACATGACCGGAGAGGTGTCGCCTGAATCTGGGCGTTCATCACTTACTCCAGTCAAGTCTTCAACACTGAACAATAAGATAGAGTCAGCATAGACCTCAATATTGTGAAGTTTGTTCGGTATCATGCCAGTAAGATAGCATTCTATTTCTTGTGCCCCGGATGGTAGCAATCTTGTTTGCCCAAACTGCTGCATTTCAACGCCGTCTGCAGTACAATTATCATAACCAGTTGATGGCTTCCCTTGGCCATTATCTGTAATGATTTCACTATGTAATTCTCCATCAAAGTAAATTGAATAATTTTCTGAACCATCGGTCGTGATATTGACTTGAATGGTTCTATATCCTACATTTGGCTCAATCGCATCGGCTCTCTGAAGATTTTCGATTAGAGAAATCAGTTCATCATTAGCGTCTGAAAGCGCGTCGGATGTTGAGGCTGTTTCGGTATATGCTTGTTCAAATGCAGTTGAGAGCGGCCCGTATACCAAGGACATTGCACGAGTTGTAGGAGCAGGGGTCGCTACCTTAGTTTGTTCAAGGAATCCTGCAATTACCTCATCGCCAAGTATCTCTTCATCGGTTTCAAGTTGTGAATGAGTTGGCATAGTATAGGTCTCAAGTGCAAATTCTTTCTGAACAGATGCTGAAGATAACCACAACGCAAGTTCTGTTGCGGCAACCTTGTGAGCGCTTTGCTTACTGACTGTCCAACCTTTATAGGTGACAAGTGGTGACATACGCTCACCAGTTTCGCTAACTGTTGGCAGCAGAGTTTGCCCAATATTCAATCGGCTATCCTCATAGGTTGCCCAATTCCAAGGACCATCAACGATCATTGCTGCCTTTGAAGTAATGAATTGATTCTTCATCCCTTCGATTTGAGTACCTGTTGCTACAACTTCATGTTCTAACTCTAAATCTAACATCCAACGCATAGATTCGCTTGAACCATTGGAATCAAGTGTTGGATTGCCGTTTTCATCGAATAATGAACCACCAAATCCTTCTTGAATTGGGAACCACCAATATGCAGTTTTAATTGGTAATGCCAAACCTTGAACATCTTGCTGGGTCAATTGTTGTGCTGCTGCTAACAAGTCTTGTTCTGTCCATGTTTCATCGGGGTAATCTAAGCCTTCAGCATCAAATAATGCTTTATTGAAAATTAGTGACAGACAATCTTGACTCGCTGGTATGCCGTACAATTCATCCCCATAGCGCATCGATTCTAGAGCGCGCGATTCAAATTGAGCGCGGTCTTGTGGAGTCAAATGTGGCCGCAGATCTTCGAGTAGGGGGAATCCGTTCACTCTAACTTCACCAATTGCCCCTAATTGATCACTGGAGAGGCGCATCAAATCTGGAGCCTCCCCCCCTTGGGCAGCGGTCATGAATAATTGGTCGGCATTAGCGAAAGGAACAAGGGTAATCTCAACTGTAATATTGGGGTTCGCTGCTTCAAAATCTCTAACTGCGTTGGTGAAAGTAACTTCCTCCTTGCTTTCAGCGGCGAAGGTATGCCATACTTCGATGGTTATTGGGCCATCTTCGGATGAACTATAAGTTGTATCTTCGCTACCAAAATCTAAACATCCTGGTGAAATAAATGCAATTATCAAAATTAATACAAGGCCCCCACGTTTTGAAGATGACTTGGAGGGGGCTCCGAGCATGGTTAGGCGTCGAAACCGGTTTAATAAAAGAGATTGGGGAAATTATTCATTCTTTTGCCTTAAGGCTTCCACTGCTAGAACGCTCACTGCTACTTGTAAATTGTATGATGGTACAAAACCGTCCATTGGCAATTTGACTATAAAATCGGCTTTGTCGAGGGTTTCTTGGCTTACTCCCTCTCGCTCAGCACCGACGACCAGCAGGGTATTGCCAGTCATGTCAACCTCCCATGGTCCTCTATCTCCGACATCTTCAGCAGCAATAATTGTTAGATTGTATTGCTTAGCTTTGGCTATAATTTCCTCAGTATTGCTGTAAATTACTGGAATGAATCGGTCTGCACGCATACTTGCGCGACGAATTGTTCGGCGCTCTTCGTGAGTTTTTGCCACATTGAGTACTACGCCATCAGCTCCGCTTACTTCTGCCGTTCTAATGGCAAATCCTAGATTGGTTGAGTAAGTTACTCCGTCGAAAAACCAAATTGTGCCGCCCTTTTCCATCAACTCATCGATAGATTTTGTTTGAAACCGACCAGTCAAGGCCAATGCATCAACATGTCCTTCGGCAGACATACGCCAAAGATCATTGGTTGAGCCTTCCTCAAGTGGAATGTTTTGCTGTTCACATAATTCTCTAATCGCAGTTGTGTCTTTTTCCCTATCAACCAACACTCTGTCGATTTGTTGGCCGCTCAATAGTGCTTGATACACCGCTTCAGCACCTGTGATTTGTCCGGCCATGATGCTGTGTTGAGCATTACCCTCATGAGCCTGTCCACTATGGCAAAGCCATGGCGAAAAAGCACAGCCCGCGTTTTCTTGCAATTGTCGAAGATGCAAGAGCAAAAATCAGTGAGTGTTCAGCAAGCGAATTATCTACATTGGTTTCTGAAGGAGCAGTTGTAATCGACGTTAGGGAACAACATGAGTTTGAAGCAGGGCATTTTGCTGAAGCAATTCATATTGGCAAGGGAGTACTGGAAAGAGATATTGAAAAACATGAAATCGATACTACACAGAAAATCATTCTATATTGTGGAGGGGGGTTTCGTAGTGCAATCGCGGCAAAATCACTTCAGGACATGGGTTATGAGGATGTAGTCTCATTATGGGGCGGTTGGCGAGGAATCTTGGCCGAAGGTCTTGAAACTACAAAATAGCGTCATTTTTCTATAACCTTTCGCGCAGTATCGCGAAGGTAGACTCATAAAGGGGAGTTTTGTCGGCCAAGTGCTGAGAAGCGGTGATAACATGGCTCAAGGACTCTATCAACACGTTCGTGCAACTTGGAAGCGCCCTAAGGATGTCCTGCCACACATGTATCGCCAAGCTCGTATGGCGCAGTGGAGAAGGGAGCCAGTTAACTGTAAAATTGACCGCCCTACTCGCTTGGATGCTGCTCGAAGAATGGGTTACAAAGCAAAGCAAGGCGTAGTACTTGTCAGAACTCGCGTTCGCCGAGGTGGACTTAGAAAGGGCAAGATTCACATGAAGAGAAAGCCATCCAAGTCTGGTATCTCCAAAATTACTATGGCTAAGAATACCCAGAGAATCGCTGAAGAGCGTGTTGCTCGTCACTTCCCTAACCTAGAAGTGCTAAACTCATACTGGGTTGGACAAGATGGTAAACACAAGTACTTCGAAGTAATCATGATCGATACACACCATCCTGCTATCATCAACGATAAGCAACTAGGTGTCTTCTGTTCCGCTAACGGTAACAGCGCTCACAAGGGCCGTGTATACCGTGGTAAGACCTCTGCTGGTAAGCGAGGTCGTGGTCTGCACAACAAAGGTAAGGGCGCAGAGAAACTACGTCCTTCTCTAAAGGCTAACCAAAATCGTGGCAAGTAAGTTAACAACTTTCTTTGCAAACGCTGATTGTATTCTATAATTGCCTTAGTTATTATTTTACAACAGCCGGCAATTGTTGTTGCGGAATATGAGTCGGGCATGTATTGATGCCCATTATAGAATAAAAGGGACAGAATCCGAAAACAGAAGAAACTAGACCCCATAGTCCCAAGATTAGGAATACTATTTCCCAACTTGAGCTTGCTAGATAATCAAAAGTTAGTATAGACGCACCTGATAATAATCTAATACTGCGGTCTAAATTACTAAGATTCATGAGCCAATTTCTGTCTTTCGTGTTATAAACAGTTGTTTAGAATGAGTATTTTGTCACAGCAAAACTGGCGCCAATATCTCCTTCTGAAAATAAAGCAAGTCTAACCACCATTGACATCAATGCCAATGGAGAGTTAGGCCTACAGGATTTGGAGGACCTGTAACATGCTTTCAAGCAATTATTTTTACTTCTCATTGTTATTGTTTTGTGGCTCTACTAGAGTCCAGCCGTTAACTGAATCATCTTGAGTGCAATCTAGCACATCATGCTCACTTGGTTGTCCCCCAGAGTAATAATATGCAGGGTGATTATAATCAGGATATTGGTTAGGATCTAATAACGACCAATCTGGAGCGTTTCCATCAATTACTTCTTGCTGGGTGTAAATAGTGTGGACTGGATGTCCAGAATACAGAACGTATGAATCATCGCAGGTTGGGTTAGCGTTAGATGAACCATCGCCGCTACCGCCGTCACCGCTTCCACTGTCACCACTACCGCCATCGCCGC
>DUKP01000021.1 GCA_013329295.1 Candidatus Poseidoniaceae archaeon | reverse complement strand
CGAGGAGAATACTTCTCTGGTGCAAAATTTGTCCTGCAAGTTAAACATCCCATTGGGACCGGGAATCCGGGACCTCTCGCTCGAGGCTGACTTACAGTCGCGTATCGATGATGGCAACAAAGTGTATGTCGTCGGCGATGTTCACGGTCACTTAGCCACCTTTAGAGCATTGATTCATCGTCTAAACCTTAGTGCAGATGACCGAGTTGTTTGCTTAGGAGATATGATTGACCGAGGACCAGATTCAGCCGGAGTAATGAGGCTAATTCGCAGTGATGAGAGAATAATCTGTATCAAAGGCAATCACGAACATATGGCGCTACAAAGTATCACTGACGATGGTCGAGTAGAGTTGTGGCAACCTTGGATGCAACGAGGTGGCAAATCATGCTGGGCCTCATACATTGTTCAAGCAGAAGGTGACCTTTACCAAGCCAAGCGTGATTTCCTTAGTGACATGCGCTGGATTGACAAACTGCCTACACAGATTGTTTTGGATAATTTCCGTCTAGTACATGCTGGATATGACCCTCGAATGGCGCTTGATGCACAAGGTGAAAAAGAATTGTTATGGATTCGAAAAACCTGGTACAACTTTGACCAGCCGGTCGACCCTGCCCGTTGCGTAATCTTTGGTCATACACCTACTGTGAAACTGGGTGCACCAAAAGGTGGAGATATTGCTTGCTCAAAATTCAATTTATCAGATGACAGGCCCGCATGGATAGCCATGGATACTGGTGCTTACAATCATGTCAACCCTGGATTAGCCGCACTTGATTTACTTGATTTGTCGGTTACTAAACAATCAACGCTTCGAATAGATCGCTGGTTTGAAACCTCCAAAAAGCCAACTAAATTCCTTGACAAAGTACGTCGCAGGGCAAAGAAATGGCAACTGCCAGATAATCGTAAAGAAGCAGCAATTGCCGATAGTTTTGGCCTCAAAACATTGCAAGAAAGGTCTAAACGAAAAATCTTGGCTGAGGATAAAGCAAGAAAGGAAATTAACCGAATAGGTATGCTTATTCCATCGGTTGAGGGATACAAATTATCGCAAAAACGCCGACCATTTACCTGGCGTAGAATTGCAAAAAGAGCTAAGAATAACGCAAATTTAGATCAGCGAATCAATCATGAGTGGTATCATAATGGCCGATTAATCAGGCTCGGACCTGGTACTGAGTCAAATCGTAAACGACCACATCTACCTGGGCCTCACTCTTTCACATTCTATCGCAGCAAACAAAAAAATACGCCGAGTATCAACCATAGTAACTTGCAAACTAAGTCTACGATTGCTTAAGCAAGATAGAATAAAATAATACGCTATCAACAACTTGTTGTGAATCGACTTACATCACTAATTTTAACTGGTATCGTAGTCTTTTCAATGGCCTATCCGTTCATCAATAATTATGATACATTCATCGATTATGATATTAATGAAGCCAATGAAGTATGGGAGTCTAAAGATTCTCACGTATTTGTTAAGCGTACCACTCCGGGTAGTAACTCAGTAAAATGGGCAACCGATTTGGTGGAAAATAATTCAATGTTTATCATGAGATTTTGGGAGCCTTTTGTTTTTGATGGAGATTTAGAATGGGATGAAGATCCTTTTGGTGATTGGACTTGGCAATTCTATTTCCACAGTTTGAGGATGGTTAGCCATCTTATGAATGCCTACGAGATTTCGTCGAATTTGACTTTCTTAGAAAAAGCACAGTGGTTTATTCAAAGTTGGATGGAGCATAACCCAAATCCAAACAACCAAGCATCTGAGAGGGCATGGGATGACCACAGCACAGCTAACCGAATTTCGACATTTATGTACTTCTGGAACTACTACAGGAACTCTGAGATTTTTGACGAAGAATTTGCAATTGAATTGCTCAATATGTTGCGAAAGCATGGCGAATTCACGGCTAATCCCGACAATTATTTTTGGAATCACAATCATGGAATTTACCAAGATAGGGCATTATTACAACTTGCTGGAATGTTTCCAATATTCAAAGACAGTCAAGACTGGACAGACATTGCCAACCAGAGACTGTCCGAACATATTGAAAATGGAGTAACGGCATCAGGTGTCCATAAAGAACACAGTCCTGCTTACCATTATCTTGTAATGAAATTGTTCATTGATGTCAATCTATTCAATCAACACTACGATATTGAAAATCAAGCAATAAGCGATTTAGTTTACAATATGCAAGAATATTTGGTTCATATTGCTAAACCGGATGGTACTGTACCAATGGTTGGAGATTCTTTTGATGATAGAGTTCTATCAATATCTCAGGATGTAGTCACCAATGAACATTTGTTATTCGAGATAACCAATGGCCAGCAAGGTGTCGAAATTGGCTCAAATAGCATTGTATATGATGATGCAGGAGTAGCGATTTTCAAAAATGATTGGGAAAATCAAACTCCAATCTACTTTGCCTTGTTCAATGCTTTTCATTCTACTGTTCACAAGCATAGTGATGATTTATCATTTGTTTTGAGTTATGGAGAAACTGACTATTTTATTGATACTGGAAAGTACAACTTTGTTGAAAGCGACCCTTACCGGGCGTTCATTCGAAGTGTCTTTTCACACAATACTATTTCAGTTGATAATCAAACCTACAATTTCCGTAATGACGATTTCATTGGTAATCCACAAATTGAATCATTTGCAATAACTGAGAACTACAGCTATGTGCGGGCTAGCCATACTTTGTTCGATGATGTTAAGATCACCAGAACTGCCTTTGTGTTCAATAATGGGGCAGTATTCATTCATGATAGATGTGAATCATCTACGCATCATTCTTATTCACAAATATTCAATATTGGCCCTGAT
>DUKP01000203.1 GCA_013329295.1 Candidatus Poseidoniaceae archaeon | reverse complement strand
ATTACGTTATTTTCACCATCCATTGTGACAACTCTTCCTTTGAGAAGGAATGCTCTAGATGAGTCTGTGTTGGTCAACTTATAGCAATTAACAATGTTGTCAGGTACAGTATACGGCTCTGAATAATCTGCAGCCCTACCTGGGGTCGGGTCGTCCTTGGTTAAACTGCCATCATCCGAAATGTAAGACCTGCCATAACTAGAGTCACTTGCTGGGAAAGACATAGAGTTGATTAGATTAGAATTGGTATCAGAAATACTGACTGTCTCGCCATCAAAATAACTCAGATCGAGGTCGGAATCAGCACGGAATACTACCAATCTCTCATCAGCATCGAGCGTAGTATTGTATGGAAGTTGACAAGGCGGGCTACCACTGGTTGTTGAAAGGAGCCAACTTGAGACATCCTGTGGTGCATCACCGGAATTCCATATTTCGATAAATTGGTCACTATATTTACCGTAATCTCCGTCGCCATTCCAGTCAACTGCGCCGTAGATGTTAGAATTAGTTTCATTGGCTACAAGATTATTTGGACTAATGAAAAGTTCCGAAATAACCACATTTGCCGCACGACCATTTGCCTCTTTTGCATCGTCTAATTCTAGGCTATTGACTGTTGAAGACCATGAAGAAAACATCAGCAGCAGCAACACGCTTGAGGCAACTAGTACTCGTCGCATGTAGCGACCTTTACTAACAAGGACATTAACCCGCCGGTATCGATTTGGCAACGATTAGATGATAGACTAAATCAAATTGGTAGAGTTATGGCCACATTAGATATTAGTGAACCAGAGTTCTCCGGAATCATTGAAAATAACAAAATTGTCATACTTGACTTTTGGGCTGAGTGGTGTGGCCCATGTAAGGCATATGGGCCGGTGTATGAGCGGGTTTCAAACGAATTTGAAGATGTGGTTTTTGCTAAAATCAATACCGAAGAGGAACCTCAATTGGGTAGAATGTTCAATATTAGATCTATTCCAACAACCATTGCTTTCAAAGAACAGATTGGCGTTTTTATGCAGCCGGGGGCGCTTCCGGAAGCAGCATTACGTGATTTAGTGGTAATGTTACAAGACCTAGACATGGATGAAGTTAGAAAAGAGATGGAATCTATGAAGACCGAAGAATCAGAGTAAGTCATATCATGCGATGATTTCAATAGGTTGAGGTTTAGCGCAACCCATGCACTGGAAGCCTTGGCTCATCATTATGGTAATGATGAGTGCAACTCTTTCCGGTTGTCTTGGTGAAGACTCGAGTACAGAGTCAGAGTCTATCAGCTATGATTCTTATCCTGAACCATGGGATAGAGCCAATATAGTGTACGACAATACTGATGTCTTTAGTCGAGTTTCAGTAAATGGAACATTCAATATTTCAGCGCCACAATCAATCTATGTCCCAGTTCCAACAATTACCGCTGCTGATGGTGGAGCGGGTGTAACTGGTGGTGCAGAGGTTCATCTTGGCTTATGGCTGCCTGAAATTGATGGCTGTGATTTCACTGCTGGAAATGTTAGCGAAGAATGTAAAGTACCAGTCATTGCTGATGTCGGACCTTACTATGATGATGGAGATGTTTCGGCAACAACTCCGGCAGACAGGCTAGGTCGATTTTTAATCGAAAACTATGTTCCACATGGCTTTGGTGTTGCCCAAGTATCGGTATTTGGTACCGGTAATTCAAATCATTGTATGGACTTAATGGGTACTGACGAGCAAAGAGGCATTGACGCTGCAGTGACCTATTTAGGAGAAGCAGGTTGGTCAAATGGAAAAGTTGGCTTAATTGGAAAATCCTATGATGGTTCAACACCATGGCAAGCTGCTACTTTTGGAAATCCATATCTTGCAACAATTGTTCCAATGTCTGGATTGATTGGTGTTCATGATTTGATGTGGCGCAATGGAAGTATGGAAGCAAGAGGCGCAATAATGCACAATGGAGTATACGGATCATTTGGAATTGATGGTGATGGCGGTGATACTGGGAACCTATGTGAGGGTTATATGGAAGGTTATGTAAACGGTCCACTAGCCTATCAAACTGGAGGCATGGTAGACTATGCTGGCAATACTTATTGGACCGAGCGTTCATTCTTGTCTAGAGTATTAGAGAATTATCAAGGTTCAATTTACATTATCCAAGGAATGCAAGATTGGAATGTAGATCCGCACATGGCATTCCCCGTTCATCAGCAAGTCGAAGATGCTGGAATAGAGGTCAAAACATTAGCCGGACAATGGGCTCACGATTATCCTGACCGTGTTGAAGGTCATAGTTCACAAAACTCTGGCCGAGGTGCTGAGGCTTATCCCTACACATTGAGATGGGATTGGGCTGACGAGATGCTATTTTGGTTTGATTGGTACCTCAAGGGCGAAGGTAGAGCACCAACATTAGGAGTTGAAATGCAGGATAATCGTGGTGGCTGGAGATTTGAAACCACTTACCCAGCACCAGATACCGAATACTTGGAAATCAACGGTGCTGATATGGCGCCCGATGGAACTTCAATGTCAGCAGCATCGTCCATAACTCTAAGTTATGGGCCGTTCGAAGAAGATGTCTACATTGCTGGTATGCCAACATTCCATATTCCGGTTACACCTAGTACGCTAAATGGCGCACATGGGTTCTTGGAAATGACAGATGAAGAAGGAATGCACCTTGGACATGCTGTAATGGATTTCAGATTTCATGCAGGAGGTCGTGATGGCCAACTAACTTTAGTGCCATATGTGGAAGTTCTAGGTTTGATGGAATTTATGCCAATGGATGTATTCATTAGTGC
>DUKP01000041.1:3434-6453 GCA_013329295.1 Candidatus Poseidoniaceae archaeon | reverse complement strand
TTTAGCAATAATCCCTAATGATTCAGCAAACTCAATAGAATGGCGCAGAAAACTTGCTAATGATGAATCATTAACTGAGAAAATATGGCAAATAATCGCTGAATGCATCAATGTTTCTAGAATAGCAAGGCAGGCTGAAATTGCCGATGATAAAATCCGCTCATCCCAAGTGAAAATGATAAAAGGAGATTCTGGAGAAGTTGAATTCCTTGATAATGGTGTTAAATTTTGGTTGGATGTAACCAAAGTTATGTTTTCATCAGGGAATGTCACTGAAAGACATAGGATTGGTGACATAGATATGGGTGGTGAAGTTGTAGTTGATGCTTTTGCCGGCATTGGATATTACACTCTACCAATGTTGGTACGCTCTAATGCAAAATACGTCTATGCTTGTGAAATAAATCCAAATTCAATCATGGCTCTTACTCGTGGTGCTGAACTAAATCAAGTCTTAGACCGCCTAACAATTGTCGAAGGAGACAATCAAGAGACTTTGCAAAGTTTATCAGGAATTGCTGATAGAGTTCACTTAGGAATTCTTCCTTCTTCACAAAACACATGGAAATTAGCAATTGACTGTCTAAAGACAACTGGAGGAATAATCCATATTCACATGAATGTTAAAGAAAGTGAAATAGAGGATTTTAGTGATTACTGTGTTGGTGAACTTAAGCAATATGCCATAAATCAATGTGGTTTTGAAAATGTTTCATTACAACACATTGAGAAGGTAAAATGGTACGCCCCTCATATCAGACATATCGTTCTTGATGTTGCTATTCAATAATCATTCAAATGAACCAGGTGGAGGAGGGGTATTCGGCCTATCAAATTCACTATCAGTGGCCTTGTTTAGCATCATTTCATCACTTTCTACAAGCCATTTTTCTGAATCATTATGATTATTCCGATTTTGCAAGAAAACAAATATTGCAATAACTGCAAATCCGGCGAATAATATAACTCTATACATCAAGTCAATCCAACTATCCATCTTTTCATTATTTGGAAACGTGTCATAGTAATTCGCTACACCATCTCCATCACTATCGTATTTGGCTTTGGAATCATAAGGAAATAGATCTGAATTATCTCCCAATCCATCGCCATCTATATCACTCCATTCTGCCCTATCGTCTGGGAATACATCTCTATTATCTCCAACACCATCGACATCTCGATCAAAACATTCTTTGGGATCTAAAGGCCAAACATCCTGGTTATCGCCACATCCATCAGCATCACTATCAAGCCATTCTGTTGGATCAAAGGGAAATGCATCAGAATTATCGCCAACTGTATCCCCGTCTGAATCATTCCATTCAGATGGGTCACTGGGGAATACATCGGAATTATCGCCATATGTATCATTATCAAAGTCACTCCACTCCAATGGATCTAACGGAAAGACATCGGAATTATCGCCATATCCATCGCTATCTGAGTCGGCCCAATCATCAATGTCGTCAGGAAATAAATCTGTAGCATCTGAAAAACCATCTCCATCCCTATCTGGGCAGCCTTCTGGAGAAATAGACAAACCAAACTTAGTAGGACAGGCATCCCGATTGTCGCCAAATCCATCATCGTCATAATCATACCATTCTGTGACATCATTGGGAAATTTATCGTAATTATCGCCATAACCATCACCGTCTGAATCGACACATTCTGTCTCGTCATAAGGGAAATCATCGGAATTATCACCGCATCCATCAGCATCACTATCAAGCCACTCAGTAGGATCAAGAGGGAATTTATCGATACCATCGATGATTCCATCACCATCAGTATCCTCATCATAAACATCGGTTCCTATTTCATACTCATCGACATTATCCAATAGATCTCCATCAATATCTGCATCTTCTGAATCAGCACAGCCATCATTGTCAATATCACTAGAATGGCTGCCGATTTGCCCTCTTGGACAATTATCATCTTCATCTAAAACCAAGTCATTGTCGTCATCCAAATCAACATCATCAGTACAACCATCTGAATCATGGTCATTTGTTGAATTACTAAATGGACAAGGGTCAATAGCATCATTCAGCCCATCATCATCGGAATCTCTCTGTTCAGCAGAACAACCTTCGTCATCAACTATGGCACCGATTTGAGTGTTTGGACAAATGTCGTTACCGTTGTTAACTTGATCTTGGTCATCATCTAATTGTTCCCAAGAGCATCCATCACTGTTAGAGGCGTGATAATTTTCAGTCCATTCACACAAATCGAGAGTGTCGATTATTCCATCACCATCTGTATCTGCTGTACCGATTGACTGTTTAGCAAAAAATGAGATGAATTCATGCATGACTCTTGTTGGATGTGCTTTGTCAAAAAACAAGTATTCATCCGGATTTTGCGCAACTGTGGAGTCACTATTGCATATCGGTAATGGCAATAGTGTTGAAGCTCCACTACAGGCTGAATCTTGAGTATTAGTAATTCCCAAAGCCAAACTATTATCAACAATATCATTGAATAATGACCATGCATCAATATAATGAACTGTAATCGATAATTCAGCACGTAAATTAATGATTAAATTAGCCAGTTTATTGTTGTATGAAACTACCTCTGATGCGATACTATTTTGCTGGCTTTGACTTCTACTAAGTATCTCTGGGGTTTTCTCTAATGGGGGAAGATTTGGAATGATAAACTCCCTTGCACCTGCAGCCTCAAGTTGTCTAATATGTGATTCCATATTGGCAACAATAGTATCTGAATTAGCCGTGCCGTACAAGAAATCATTTCCTCCTGCCCATAATGATACTACCTCATCTGATGCAATATTGGATTGAACATTAGCCAAATAATTTGAGATTTGAGTTCCTACATTTGGTAGAAGAATATAAGAAAATCCTTGACCTGTTTGAGAGCCCCCAAAAGCACGGTTATCTCCCTGTTCACTAAGTGAACCAACTGTTGTTGTAACTCCATAGGCTTCTGAAACATATTCAATCCAAACTGGGCCGTTAGAAAATCTACCTTGCCAATAAGGTGG